>NZ_AMRL01000009.1 GCF_000299935.1 Oceanibaculum indicum P24
GGCGGCTGCCGGCATCGCGGGCTTCTGGGCAACCGGCTGGGTAACCGGCTGGGCCTGCGGCTTCTGCGCTGCCGGTGCGGCCTCGCTGTCCTGCCCGCGCATCAGGCCAACGGCCTTCTGGAACAGGCTCGGCGTCCGCTTTTCGGCGGTCGGGCGGGCACCATTGGCCATCGCCGCCTCGGCGAACGGGTCGGCCCTGCCAGCCGGTGCGGCCGGACGGGCTGCCGGGGTGACCGGACGCGGGGCGATGAACGGCGCCGCCGCCTTGGTCTCGGCAGCAGCCGGAGCCTTGGTTTCAGCCGGAGCGGCCATCTCGGCGGTTGCCTGTTCGGCGACCTTCGCCTCAGCAGTTTCCGCAGCGGTTTCCGGGGCGGCTTCGGTGGCGCCCAGATCCAGCGTCTCCTCCTCCAGCTTGTAGGCCAGCGCGGTGGCGTGGTTGCCCATGCTGCCGCCCATGCCGCCAGAATTCAGCGGCATGCCGGCAAAGCCGGTGGCCGTGGCGGGCGCCGCCGGGGCGGCCGGAGCGGCAGTGCGGGTGCGCGAGGCGACCACGCTCAGCTGCGGGCGGGCCGCCGGGCGGTTCATGGTCTGCGACTCTGCCTCGATGCCGGTGGAGACGATGGAGACGCGCATCTGGCCTTCCAGGCTGTCGTCGAAGGTGGCGCCGAAGATGATGTTGGCGTCGGCATCGACTTCCTCGCGGATGCGGTTGGCCGCCTCGTCCACCTCGAACAGCGTCATGTCCGGGCCGCCGGTGACGTTGATGAGCAGGCCACGCGCGCCCTTCATCGAGGTGTCGTCCAGCAGCGGGTTGTTGATCGCCGCCTCGGCGGCGTCGATGGCGCGGCGGTCGCCCGACGCCTGGCCGGTGCCCATCATCGCCTTGCCCATCTCGCTCATGACCGTGCGGATGTCGGCGAAGTCCAGGTTGATCAGGCCCGGCATGACCATCAGGTCGGTCACGCCGCGCACGCCGGCATGCAGCACATCGTCAGCCATCTTGAAGGCGTCGGCGAAGGTCGTCTTCTCGTTCGCCACCCGGAACAGGTTCTGGTTCGGGATAATGATGAGGGTATCGACATACTGCTGCAGTTCCTCGATGCCGGCATCGGCGAGGCGCATGCGGTGATGGCCCTCGAAGTGGAACGGCTTGGTGACCACGCCGACCGTCAGGATGTCGCGCTCGCGCGCCGCCTGGGCGATGACCGGTGCCGCACCGGTGCCGGTGCCGCCGCCCATGCCGGCGGTGATGAAGCACATGTTGGAGCCTTCGAGGTGCTCCAGAATCTCGTCGATGGAGGCTTCCGCCGCCGCCCGGCCAACCTCAGGCCGCGACCCGGCGCCCAGACCCTGGGTCACCGAGGTGCCGAGCTGGATACGCCGCTCGGCGACCGACTGCGCGATCGACTGCGCATCGGTGTTGGCGACCACGAACTCGACCCCGGTCAGGTTCGAGCGGATCATGTTGTTGACCGCGTTGCCGCCGGCCCCGCCGACACCGATCACGGTGATCCGCGGCTTCAGGTCCGGCTCGTTCGGTAGAGAGATATTGATGGTCATACTGCCCTCCGCTTGCTCATACCATCGTTGACAAAAGACTGCGCGAAACCCCTGTTTCCCAGCATCAGAAGTTCTCCCGCAGCCACGACCCGATCCGGCCCATCAGGCCTTCGGGCGCCTCGGTGTCGCCGCGCTTCAGCAGCGCGGCGTCGATCTGTTCGTTGACCGCGTAGGTCAACAGCCCGGCGCAGGTGGCGAACGCCGGCCCGCCTGTGGAATCCGCCAGCCCGTGCACCCGGATCGGCCGGCCCATGCGGACCTGCTTGTCCAGCACCAGCTGCGCCATGTCGCGCACGCCCGGCAGCTGGCTGGCGCCACCGGTCAGCACCACGCGCCGGCCGGCCAGCTTGTCGAAGCCGGAAATCTCCAGGCGCGAGCGCACATGCTCGAAGGTCTCCTCCAGGCGCGGCTGGATGATCGAGACCAGGAAGCTCTTGGGCACATGGTTCGGGCTGGTGTGGCGATCCTCGCCGACCAGCGGCACGTCGATCACCTCGCGGTCGTCCAGCGGCGAGGAAATCGCGCTGCCATACAGCGTCTTCATGCGCTCGGCCTCGGCCAGCGGCGTGGTCAGGCCACGCGCGATGTCGCTGGTCACATGGGCGCCGCCGATCGGCACCATGTCGGTGAACACGACCTGGCCCTCGAAGAACACCGCGACGGTGGTGGTGCCGCCACCCATGTCGATGACGGTGACGCCCAGCTCCATCTCGTCCTCGACCAGCGCTGCAAGGCCGGAGGCGTAGGGCGAAACCACCAGCGCCTCGATATCCAGATGGCAGCGTTGCACCACCGTGGTCAGGTTGCGCAGCACGCCGGCCTGGGCGCTGACGACATGGATGTCGGCGCCGAGGCGCTGGCCGAACATGCCGCGCGGGTCCTTGATGCCCCGGCTGCCATCGATGGAGAAGCCGATGGGGATGGAATGGATGAGCTGCCGGTCCTCCGGCTCCTGCTGGGTACGGCCCTGGCTCAGCACCCGGCGCACGTCGCGCTCGCCGATCTCCTGGCCACCCAGCGCCACCTCGACGCCGATGGTGTGCGAGGCGGGATGGCCGCCCGACACATTCACGACGACCTGGCGCACCGTCTCGTTCGCCATCTTCTCGGCGGCATGGACGGCGTTCAGGATCGATTCCTCGGCCGCTTCCATATCGACGATGGCGCCGGAGCGCAGGCCGCGGCTGACCTGATGGCCGATGCCGACGACGCGCGGCACGCCATGGTCGATCCGGGCGATGAAGCAGGCGACCTTCGTGGTGCCGATGTCCAGCGCGGCGACCAGTCCGGTACGGGGCTTGCTGAGGCTCTTGCTCATCAGGTGTTCTTCCCGGGGTTGCGCAGACGCTTCGCCGTCTCGGGGGCTACCCGCACGACCAGCCGGTCGGCGAAGCGCAGATCGATGGCGACGACATCCTTGGCCAGCACCTTGTGCTCGCGCTCCAGCGCGGCGAGGCGGGTCCAGGCGCCGGCCGGGTCCTCCTCCGGCAGGCGGACATCGATGCCGTTATCGAACAGCAGGTTCCAGCGCCGCTCGCCGACCAGGGTGGCGGCGCGCACACGGGCACGCAGATCCGGAGCGGTCTCCAGCACGGCCAGCAGGGCCGGCGCTTCCTTCGGCGCCTCATCGCCGACCAGCACCGGCAGGTGGCCGAAGGCGGCAATATCGTCGCGCAGGATCACCACGCCCTCGGCGTCGACCAGCACCAGCTTGTCGTCGCGCTGCCACAGCGCCATCGGCTGGCGCTCCTCAATGCGGACATAGAGCGTGTGCGGCAGGCGGCGCTCGATGACGGCGCTGCGCACCCAGTTGATCGATTCCAGCCGCTCGCGCGCGGCCTCGACATCGATGCCCAGCAGCGCATCGCCGCGGTTGACGTCGAGAACCGCCAGCAGCAGCCCGGCATCGGTCCGCCCGCGCCCCTCGACCAGCACGTCGGCGACGGTCAGCCCGGCCTTGCGGGTCAGCTCCAGCGCGTTGGCGCGCAGCTCCATCGCCGCTTCCGGGATGGTGTCGCTGGACCACAGGTACCAGCCGCCGCCGGCCAGCCCGCCCAGCAGTGCCAGCACGAATCCGGTCTTCGCCAGCGGCTTCACCCAGCGCGGCTGGATGCGGCGGCGCGGGGCCGCGCGGCGCTTCGTGGCGGCAGGCTTCTTCGTCAGGAGTCGCATCGCGCCTCCTCGACCATGCGGGCCACCAGCTCGGGGAAGGAGATGCCGAGATGCGCCGCCTGTTCCGGCACCAGCGAGGCCGGCGTCATGCCCGGCTGGGTGTTGACCTCCAGCAGGTACAGCGTGCCGGTTTCGGCCTCGGTGTCGTCATAGCGGAAATCGGCGCGGCTCACCCCCCGGCAGCCCAGTACGGCATGCGCCTGTTCGGCCATGCGCAGCGCCTGGTCATAGACCGGCTTCGGCAGTTCCGCCGGCACGATGTGCCGGGTCCGGCTGGTCGCCGCGTACTTGTTCTCATAGTCGTAGAAGCCCTCGTCGGTCACCAGCTCGGTCACCGCCATGGCCTTGCCGGACATCACGCCGACGGTCAGTTCGCGGCCGGGGATGTAGGTCTCCACCAGCACTTCCTCGCCGAATGGCCAGTCGCCGTTCAGCATCGGCGCGTTGCTGCCCTTATGGACGATGCGCACGCCGATGGAGGAGCCCTCATCGATGGGTTTCAGCACATAGGGCGGCTCCATCGGATGCTCCAGAACGACCTCTTTCTTGCCGACGATGCGGCCTTCCGGGCAGCGCAGCCCGACGCCGGCGAACAGCTGCTTGGCGGCCGGCTTGTTCATGGCGATGGCCGAGGCCATGACGCCGGAATGGGTGTAGGGGATGCCCAGGATGTTCAGCAGCCCCTGCACATTGCCGTCCTCGCCGATCGGGCCGTGCAGCGCGTTGAACACAACGTCCGGCTTCAGCCGGCCCAGCACCTCGGCGATGTTGCGCTCCATGTCGATCTCGGTGACGCGGTAGCCGGCATGGCGCAGCGCCTTGGCGCATTCATGACCGCTGACCAGCGACACTTCGCGCTCGGCCGACCAGCCGCCCATCAGCACGGCGACGTGGATATTGGAACGCGCCTTCATGCCGTCTCTCCCGTCTCGACAATGGCGCTCGGGCCGCTCTGCGATGGCACGCCGATGCGGCGGATTTCCCAGTCCAGCCGGATACCGGAAGTCTCGAACACGCGGCGGCGCACTTCCTCGCCCAGCGTCTCGATGTCGGTTGCGGTGGCCGCGCCGGTGTTGATCAGGAAGTTGCAGTGCTTGTCCGACACCATGGCATCGCCGATGCGCAAGCCCCGGCAGCCGGCCTTGTCGATCAGCTGCCAGGCCCGAAGCGCCCCTGGATGCCCCTCGGGATTCTTGAAGGTGGAACCGCCGGTGCGCGCGCGGGTCGGCTGCGTCTCCTCGCGGCTCTTGCGGATATCGGCCATGCGCTGGGCGATGGATGCCGGATCGCCCTTGCGGGCCTGCAGCAGGGCGGACAGGAAGATCCAGCCCGCCGGCACTTCCGAACGGCGGTAGGAGAAACCCATCGCCGCCGCGTCCAGCCGGTGCCGCTTGCCGAACGGATCGACTGCCTCGGCCTCGACCAGCACGTCCTTGATCTCGCCGCCATAGGCGCCGGCATTCATGCGCAGGGCACCGCCGACAGTACCCGGAATGCCGGAGAAGAATTCAAGGTCGGTCAGCCCGGCCTGCTGCGCTGTCAGCGCCACATTCAGGTCCAGCGCCCCGGCACCGGCCCGCAACCGGTCGCCTTCCTCCAGCGTCACCTCGGTAAAGCCACGCGCCAGCCGGATCACCACGCCCGGCACGCCGCCGTCGCGGATCAGCAGGTTGGAGCCGACGCCGATCACCGTCACCGGCACGTCGGCCGGGCGGGTGGCCAGGAATTCCACCAGATCGTCGGCATCGGCCGGGCGGAACAGCACCTCGGCCGGCCCGCCGCAGCGGAACCAGGTGGTCTTCGCAAGGTCCGCATCCTCGGTATAGCGGCCCCGGACCGCGGGCAGACGTTCGATGAGACTGGTCATGGCTCTGCGCACCGCCTTCATGAGCGTGCCCTCCGGCTTGCCTCGACGCCGAACACGGCATCCAGTTCGGCCGGCAGGGCGTTGGCCCAGTTGGTGATGGAGCCGGCGCCGAGGCAGACCACCATGTCGCCCGGCCTGGCGATGGCGGCGACCCTCTTGGCCAGCGATTCCGGGCCGGACAGCGGGGCGACGCCGCGATGGCCATGGGCCTGCAGGCCGGCCACCAGCCGGTCCTTGTCCATGCCCTCGATGGGCTGTTCGCCGGCGGCATAGACATCGGCCACCAGCACCGAGTCAGCGTCGTTGAAGCATGTGCAGAATTCCTCGAACAGGCTGGCCAGCCGGCTGTAGCGGTGCGGCTGCACCACGGCGATCACCTTGCCGTCCGGGCAGGCGCCGCGCGCGGCGGCCAGCACGGCGGAAATCTCCACCGGGTGATGTCCGTAATCGTCGATCACGGTGATGCCGTTCGACTCGCCGGTCTTGGTGAAGCGCCGCTTCACCCCGGCGAAATTCGCCAGCGCCCGGCGGATCGTGTCTTCCTCCAGCCCCATTTCGGCGGCGATGGCGACCGCGCCCAGCGCGTTCTGCACATTGTGCTTGCCGTACATCGGCAGCATCAGGTCCTTGAAGGCGCGGCCCTCATTGCGCGAGCGCGGCCCGAAGATGACAGAGAAGCGCGAGCCTGCCGGGCTGATCTCGATATCGACGCCGCGCACCTCGGCCTGCGGGCTCATGCCGTAGGTGACGATGCGGCGGTCGGGGATCTGGCCGATCAGCGACTGCACCACCGGATGGTCCAGGCACATGGCGGCGAAGCCGTAGAAGGGGATGTTCTCGATGAAAGTGCGGAATGCCTCCTGCACCTTCTCGAAGCTGCCGTAATGGTCGAGATGCTCCGGATCGACGTTGGTGACGAGGCCGATGGTCGCCGGCAGCTTGGTGAAGGTGCCGTCGCTCTCGTCCGCCTCAACCACCATCCAGTCGCCGGTGCCCAGCCGCGCATTGCTGGCCCAGGCATTGATGATGCCGCCATTGATGACCGTCGGGTCGAGCTCGGCGGTGTCCAGGATCGAGGCGACCAGTGATGTCGTCGTGGTCTTGCCGTGCGTGCCGGCGATGGCGATGGACCATTTCAGACGCATCAGCTCGCCCAGCATCTCGGCGCGGCGCACCACCGGGACGAAGCGGGCGCGGGCGGCCACCACCTCGGGATTATCCTGCTTCACCGCCGAGGAGATCACGACCACGGCGGCGTCGCCGATATTCTCCTCGCGGTGGCCGACATGGATGGTCACGCCGCGTTCGCGCAGGCGCTTCACATTGGCGCTGTCGGCGATGTCGCTGCCTTGCACCTGGTAGCCCAGATTCAGCAACACCTCGGCGATGCCGCTCATGCCGATGCCGCCGATGCCGACGAAATGCACGATGCCGATATCGAGTGGAAGCGCCCTCATGCCGCCTTCTCCTGCGGTTCCGGGGAGGTATGGCGGACGCTGCCGCCATTCGCGGGGAGTTCGGCCACCACCAGGTCGGCCAGCCGCTCGACCGCGTCCGGCGTGCCGGCCTCGCGCATCTTCAGCGCGGCGGCGTTCAGCTTCTGCGGCATGCTCAGCAGCATCTCCAGACGGTCGGCGACGGCCTTCGGGCAGAAGGCGTCCTGCGGCATGACCCAGGCGCCGCCAGCTGCCTCGACGGCATGGGCGTTGGCGCTCTGATGGTCATCCATGGCATGCGGATAGGGCACCAGCACCGCCGGGCGTCCGGCCACCATCAGCTCGGCGACGGTTGAGGCGCCGGACCGGCAGATCGCCAGATGCGCACGGGCCAGCCGGGCCGGCATGTCGGAGAAGAAGGACGCGACCTCCGCCGGGAAGCCGATCTGGCGATAGGCCGCCTCGACGCGGGCAACATCCTCCGGCCGGGCCTGCTGCTCGATGCGCAGCCGGCGGCGCACGCTCTCGGGCAGCAGCGCGATGGCGGCGGGCATCACGTCGGAGAATACGGTCGCGCCCTGGCTGCCGCCGGTGACCAGCACGGTCAGCTTGCCGTCGATCTCGGCCGGCGGGTAGGGGCTGTGGCGCACGGCGGCGACGTCCGGGCGCACCGGGTTGCCGGTGAAGCTGAGGCGGTTGCGCAGGCTTTCTTTCACGCCGGAAATCTCGGCGAAGGAGGTGGCGATGCGCTTCGCCCGGCCGGCCAGCAGCCGGTTGGCGCGGCCCAGCAGGGCGTTCTGCTCATGCAGCAGGATGCCGATGCCCAGCAGGCCGGCGGCGGTCACGGTCGGCACCGACGGGTAGCCGCCGAAACCCACCACCAGGGCGGGCTTCAGTCGGCGCAGCAGGGCCAGCGCATCCAGCGTGCCGAGGCCGAGCGAGACGGCACCGCCCAGCTTCGCCGCCAGGCCGGGCTTGCTGATGCCCTCGGCACGGATGCGGTGCACGGTGAAGGCGGCATTCGCCGGCGCCTCGAAGGCCTTGCCGCGCCGGTCGGTGACCAGCGCCACGGCATAGCCGCGCGCCAGCAGCGCATGGGCCAGCGCCTGTGCCGGGAACAGATGCCCGCCGGTGCCGCCGGCGGCCAGCACGATGGTCTTCTTCAGGACGGCGCTCATGGCTGACCTCCACCGGGGCGGCGGCGGGTCAGCGCCAGCGCCATGCCCATGCCGACGGCCAGCGCCAGCAGGGAGGAGCCGCCATAGGAGACGAAGGGCAGGGTCATGCCCTTGGTCGGCATCATGTGCAGGGTGGAGCCCATATTGATGATGGCCTGGATGCCGAACTGCGCCAGCAGACCCGAGGCGGCCAGCATGACGAACAGATTTTGCTCGCTCAGCACGCGGGCGAAGCCGCGCAGCACCACGAAGGCGAACAGCAGCAGTACCAGCAGGCAGGCGATCAGCCCCAGCTCCTCGCCGGCGACGGCGAACACGAAATCGGCGTGCGCGTCGGGGATGAAGGCCTTCACCGTGCCCTCGCCGGGACCGCGTCCCAGCAGGCCGCCATTCATGAAGGCCTCCATGGAGCGGTTCACCTGGTAGCTGTCGCCCGAGGCCGGATCGAGGAAGCGGTCGATGCGGCTGGCCACATGATCGAGCGTGAAATAGGCGCCGATCAGCCCCAGCACGCCGAACAGGATGGCGCCGCCGACCCAGGCGATGGGCATGCCAGCCAGGAAGAACTGGCCGAAGAAGATGGCGCTCAGCACCACCGCCTGGCCGAGGTCGGGCTGCATCAGCAGCAGGCTGACGATCAGCAGGTACAGCGCACCGGCGGCGATATGGCCGGGGAAGCCCTCGGCGCGCCGCCATTCGGCGAACAGCCAGCCGGCGATCACGGCGAAGAAGGGCTTGGCGAATTCGGAAGGCTGCAGCGAGAAGCCGGCCAGGTTGATCCAGCGGCGCGCGCCCTTGATCTCCGCGCCACCAAGCAGCACGGCCACCAGCAGCACGATGGTGCCGGCAAGGCCGATCAGCGCCAGCCGGCGCACGGTGCGCGGTTGCATCAGCGACACGCCGATCAGCAGTGCGATGGCGACCGGCAGCAGTGCGAAATGGCGGCGCACGAAATAGAACTGGTCGAGGCCGATACGCTCCGCCACCGGCGGGCTCGCGGCCAGGATCATCAGCGCACCGAAGCCGATGATGAGGCCCAGCGCCGCCAGGCTCCAGCGGTCGATGGTCCACCACCAGCGGCCCAACAGGCTGGTATCGTTGCGGGACAGCGCGCTCATGCGGCACCTCCCGTCACCGTGGCGGCGGCATGCCGCGTCATGGCCATCACCAGCTCGCGGAACCGGTCACCGCGCTGCTCAAAGCTGTCGAACTGGTCGAAGGAGGCGGCAGCCGGCGACAGCAGCACGACGCCGCCGGTGCCGCGCGCGTCCTTCGCGGCGGCGGCCACGGCCTGCTCCAGCGTGCCGCACTTGGACCAGGTCAGCTTGCCGTCCAGTGTCGCGGCGAAGGCGTCTGCGGATTCGCCGATCAGATAGGCATGGCGCACGCGCCCGAAATGCGGGGCCAGCGCGGCGATACCGCCTTCCTTGGCGCGTCCGCCGGCAATCCAGTAGATGCGCTCGTAGCAGGCCAGGGCCTTCTCGGTCGCCTCGGCGTTGGTCGCCTTGGAATCGTTGACGAAGGTGACACCGTCCAGCACCGCCACCCGCTCCTGCCGGTGGGCAAGGCCGGGGAAGCTGCGGATGCCCGCCGCGATGGCCTCGGCCTCAACCCCCAGCGCCGCGCAGATGGCGAAGGCGCAGGCCGCGTTCTGCCAGTTGTGTGAGCCCGGCAGGGCAGGGGCCTCGGTCAGGTCCAGAATGGTACGCGCGCTGCCGTTGCGGGCATCGATCAGCCGGCCCCCACCGGTGCTGCCATCGACATAGACGCCGCCGACCACCGGCCGGTAGGCGGAAATGCCGGTCACGCCGCGGCTCAGGATGCTGCGGCCCAGCGCCTGGGCGACGCCGCGGGTGGTCTCGTCATCGAGGCCGATGATCGCGGTGCCGTCCGCCGGCAGCTGGTCGAACAGATGGCGCTTGGCGGCGACATAGCCCTCGAACCCGCCATGCCGGTCGAGATGGTCCGGGGTGATGTTCAGCAGGGCGGCCACATCGAAGCGCGCCTCGCGCAACAGCTCGATCTGGTAGCTGGACAGTTCCAGCACATAGACGCCATCGGTCCCCAGCGGCGCCAGCGTCAGCGCCGCCATGCCCAGATTGCCGCCGACCTCGGCCTTGCGTCCGGCCTGCTTCAGGATATGGCCGACCAGCGCCGTGGTGGTGGATTTGCCGTTGGTGCCGGTGATGCCGACGAAGCGCGCCTGCGGGCAGGCCAGGGCCAGCAGCTCGATATCGCAGACCAGCGCCACGCCAGCCGCCTTGGCAGCGGTGGCGGCGGGGTGCGGCACCGGGAAGGAATGTGGGATGCCGGGGCTCCACACGGCGAGGTCGATGCCGGACCAGTTGGCTTCGGCCAGGTCGGTGACGGTGGCGCCCAGCTTCTCCGCCTCGGCGCGGCGCGCTTCATTGTCGTCCCAGGCCAGCACCTCGGCACCGGCCTTGAGCAGCGCGGACACGCTGGCGAGGCCGGAACGGGCGAGACCCATCACGGCGATGCGGCGGCTGGCGAAACGGGAGAGATCGATCATGCCGCCTCCCTCACCGCAGCTTCAGGGTGGACAGGCCGGCAATCGCCAGCACAACGGCGATGATCCAGAAGCGGATCACGATGGTCGGTTCGGCCCAGCCCTTCTTCTCGAAGTGGTGGTGCAGCGGCGCCATGCGGAAGACGCGCTTGCCGGTCAGCTTGAAGGACAGCACCTGGACGATGACCGAGACGGTCTCCAGCACGAACAACCCGCCGATGATGGCCAGCACCAGCTCGTGCTTGGTGGCGACGGAGATCGCGCCCAGCCCGCCGCCCAGCGCCAGCGAGCCGGTGTCGCCCATGAACACCATGGCCGGCGGCGCGTTGTACCACAGGAAGCCGAGGCCGGCGCCGACCAGCGCGCCGCACAGCACTGCCAGCTCGCCCGTACCCGGCACATGCTGGATCTGCAGGTAGTTGGAGAACACCGCATTGCCGACCAGATAGGCGATCAGCGCGAAGCAGGAGGCGGCGATCATCACCGGCACGATGGCGAGGCCATCCAGCCCGTCGGTCAGGTTCACGGCGTTGGAGGCGCCGACCATGACCAGGGCGGCAAAGACGATGAAGAACCAGCCGAGGTCGATCAGCAGCGCCTTGAAGAACGGCACGGCGAGGCTGGTCGAGAGCGCCGGTTCGCTGATCCAGGCGAACATGATCGCGGCAGCCAGGCTGACGCTGATCTGGCCGGCCAGCTTCAGACGGCCCGGCAGGCCCTTGGCGTTGCGCTTGGTCAGCTTGAGGAAATCGTCGAAGAAGCCGATCAGCCCGAAGCCGCAGGTCACCAGCAGCACGGTCCAGACATGCAGGTTGCGCAGATCGGCCCAGAGCAGGGTAGAGACCACCAGCGCGAGCAGGATCAGCGCGCCGCCCATGGTCGGCGTGCCCTTCTTGGTCAGCAGGTGGCTTTCCGGCCCATCCTCGCGGATCGGCTGGCCCTCGCGCTGCTTAGCCTTCAGCCAGCCGATGACGGCCGGGCCCATCAGAAAGGCGATGGCGAGCGCGGTGACGACCGCGCCGCCGGTCCTGAAGGTCAGGTAGCGGAACAGGTTGAACGGGCTGAACAGATCGGCCAGCGGGGTGAGGAGAAGCGGCAGCATCGGTCAGTTCTCCCCCGTGCGCAGCGCCAGCAGGGCATCCACCACCCGCGCCATTTTCATGCCAAGGCTACCCTTCACCAGCACCACGTCGCCGGCATGCACCAGCGCGGTCACCAGCGGGGTCAGCGCCGCCGTGTCGTCGGCCGAGCCGCCCAGCTGCGCGCGCGGCAGCTTTTCGGCCATGCGGTTCATGTGCGGGCCGGCGGTGAACACCAGATCGGCGCCGGCTGCCTCAATCGGCTGGGCCAGCGCGTTGTGCGCCTCGGCAGCGCCGTCGCCTAGCTCCAGCATGTCGCCCAGCACCACCACGCGGCGGCCGCCGGCCTTCGGCTTGGTCATTGCCAGCACGTCCAGCGCCGCGCGCACGGCGGGCGGGCTGGCGTTGTAGCTCTCATCGATCAGCAGCAGCGTGCCGCCGGAAACCGCGATCTCGACCTGCCGGCCCCGGCCCTTCGGCGCCTCGACCTGTTCCAGCGCCGCCGCCGCCGTGGCGACATCGCCGCCCAGCGCCGCGATGCCGGCCAGCACGCCAAGGCTGTTCATCACCCAGTGCCGGCCCGGCACGGCCAGCCGGTAGCGCAGCCGGCGCTGCGCCACGATGGCCTGCACCAGGCTGTCGGTGCGGCGCAGCTCGGCGTTCAGCAGGCAGGTATCGGCGGCAAGGTCTGTGCCGAAGCTGATGATATTGCGGATGCCGGCCTTCTGGGCGCGCTCGCGCAGCCGGGCATAGTGCCGGTTGTCGCGGTTCAGCACGGCGGTGCCGCCTTCCTTCACGCCGAGCAGGATGTCGGCCTTCTCCTCGGCGATCTCCTCCTCCGAGGAGAAATGCCCGGCATGCACCGCTTCCACCGTGGTAATCAGCGCCACGTCGGGCTGCACCATGCGCGCCAGCGGCTCCAGCTCGCCGCGATGGTTCATGCCCAGTTCGGAAACCAGATATTCCGCATCCAGCGGCAGGCGGGCCAGAGTCAGCGGCGCGCCGATATGGTTGTTGAAGCTGGCCACGCTGGCGTGGGTCTTGCCCAGCGCGGACAGGCCGGCCCGCAGCATCTCCTTGGAGCCGGTCTTGCCGACGCTGCCGGTGACGGCAATCGCCTTCGCCCTGCTGCGGCCGCGCTGGAAGCGCCCGAGTTTCCCGAGCGCTTCCAGGGTCGAGGCGACCTCCAGTACCGGCGCATCCGCCGGTACCCCCTCCGGTCGCCGCTCGACCAGCAGCGCGGCCGCCCCCCCACCCAGGGCGTCCCTTGCATAATCATGGCCGTCGAACGCATCGCCCTTCAGGGCGACGAACAAATCCCCCTCTGTCACCGTCCGGCTGTCGATGGACACGCCGAAGGCCTGCCAGTCGCGGCTGTTCTTCCCGCCGGTGGCGGTAACGGCATCAGCCGAGGTCCAGAGCGGTTCGGTCATGCCGCACCTCCCAGACCCAGCGCCTGCACGGTGCGGCGCGCCACATCGGCATCGTCGAAGGGACGAATCTCCCCGGCGATTTCCTGGCCCTGCTCGTGCCCCTTGCCGGCGATCACCAGCACGTCGCCGGCACCCAGAGCGGAAATGGCGGCGTGAATCGCCTCGGCACGGTCGCCGATCTCCGTGGCGTCCGGGCAGCCCGCCATCACCTCGGCGCGGATCGCCGCCGGTGCTTCGCCGCGCGGATTGTCGTCAGTGACGATCACGCGGTCGGCCAGCCGCTGGGCGATCTCACCCATCATCGGACGCTTGCCGCGGTCACGCTCGCCGCCGCAGCCGAACACGACCGACAGGCTGCCGGTGGTGAAGGGGCGGATTTCCGTCAGCACCGTCTCCAGCGCGCCCGGCTTGTGGGCGTAATCGACATAGATGGCGGCACCGTTCGCCAGCGTGGCGACGCGCTGCAGCCGGCCCGCCACGCCCTGCAGCGTTTCCAGCGCGGCCAGCGCCTCGTCCAGCTGCGCGCCGGTGGCGGTGACAAGACCGAGGGCCGCCAGCGCGTTCATCGCCTGGAAGCCGCCGGCCAGCGGCAGATCGATCTCGCGCGCCCGTGCGTGCAGGATTAGCGCCAGTGTCTGCCCGTCGGGGCGCGGCAGCCGGTCCACGATGCGGAAGTCCGCACCCGCCGCCATGCCGTAGCTCAGCACGCGGTGACCGCGCCGGCCGCAGATTTCGACAAGGGCAGGGAACTGGGGGCTGTCGGCATTCAGCACAGCCGTGCCGCCGGGCGCCATCACCCGGTCGAACAGCTGCGCCTTGGCGGCGAAATAGGCCTCCATGGTGCCGTGATAATCCAGATGATCGCGCGCCAGATTGACGAAGGCGGCGGCCTTCAGCCGCACACCGTCCAGCCGGAACTGGTCGAGCCCGTGGCTGGAGGCTTCCATCGCCAAAAAGCCGACCCCGGAGCCGGCAAGCTCCGCGAGGACGCGGTGCAGCTCCACCGGGTCCGGGGTCGTAAGCCCCTTGCTGCTCGGCAAGTCAGGGGCGATCACGCCGAGGGTGCCCATGCTGGCGGCCTTGCGGCCCAGCCGGGTCCAGATCTGGCGGGTGAAGTCGGCGACGGAGGTCTTGCCGTTGGTGCCGGTCACGGCGACCACATTTTCCGGCTGCTGGCCGAAGAAGCGGGCGGCCATGCGGGCCAGCCGCAGCCGGGGATTGGCGTCGGCGATAACAGGGACCGGGCTGTCGAGCGTCAGGCCGGCGGGGGCCAGCACGGCGCGCGCACCGCGCTGCACGGCGTCGCCGATGAAGGCGCTGCCATCTTCCCGGGCACCGGGCAAGGCGGCGAACAGATAGCCGGGGCGGACCTGCCGGGAATCCGCCGTCAGCCCCTCGATATCAATATCGAGGGTGGCGGCAATGGCCGCCTCGGCCGGCTTGTCGCCATTCATGAGGTCAATAAGACGCAAGGCGCTTGCTCCCATTCTGAGAGGGGTCGCGGGGCGCGATATCGACCACCAGATCACGGCGGATTTCTGGCGCGTTTTCGTCAATCGGGGGAATTCCGTACATCGGCGCCATGCGGGCGACGATGCGGTTGACCACCGGGGCGGCGACCCAGCCGCCGGTGGCGTAGCCGAAGGTGCGCTTGTTGCCGACCGGCTCGTCGATCATGGCCAGCACGACATAGCGCGGATCGTTGATCGGATAGGCGCCGACGAAGGAGGAGATGCGTGCCTTGCGGTTGTAGCCGCGGCCGTTCAGCTTCTCCGCCGTGCCGGTCTTGCCGCCGACCAGATAGCCCTTGGCGTCGGCGTTGCGGCCGCTTCCTTCCTCGACCACGAGGCGCATCAGCTTGCGCATCTGCAGGGAGGTGCGCTCGGCGATCACGCGGCTGCCCTGGACCGCGGCACCCGGCTCGCGCCGCAGCAGCGTCGCCGGATGCAGCATGCCGCCATTCACCAGCGCCGACACGCCGCTTACCAGATGCAGCGGGCTGACCGACAGGCCATGCCCGAAGGAGATCGTCATCACATTGATGTCACGCCACGGACTCGGCGCCAGCGGCAGGCCGGCCTCGGGAATCTCGATCGGCTGGCGGGCCAGCATGCCGATCTTCTCCATGAAGGCGCGTTGACCTGCAGCACCGACCTCCAGCGCCATCTTGGCGGAGCCGATATTGGAGGAATGGATCAGGATTTCCGGCACGCTCAGCCAGCGGTTCTTGCCGTGATAATCGTTGATGGTGAAGCGCGCGATGCGGATCGGCTGGCTGGCGTCGTAGCCGCCACCCATGCGCACCTTGCCGCTGTCCAGCGCCATCGCGTGATTGAACAGCTTGAAGGTGGAGCCCATCTCGTACACGCCCAGCGTGGCGCGGTTGAACTGCTGTTCCTCGGTGATGCTGCCGGGCTGGTTCGGGTCGTAATCCGGCAGCGACACCATCGCCAGCACTTCGCCGCTGCGCACATCCATCACCAGGCCGGCCGCGCCGATGGCCTTGAATTCCTCAATCGATTCCAGCAGCGAATCGCGGACAATCTGCTGCAGCCGCACGTCGAGCGACAGCTGCACCGGCTGGCCGCCGCTGCGCAGCACCTCGTCGAAGGACTTCTCGATGCCGGCGATGCCGCGCCCGTCCACGTCGGTGTAGCCCAGCACATGGGCGGCTGCAGACCCCTGCGGGTAGAAGCGGCGTTCCTCGCGCTGGAAGTAGAAGCCGGGGATGCCCAGCCGGTTCACTTCGTATTTCTGGCGCGGCGTCAGGTTGCGCTTCACCCAGACGAAGCGGCGGTCGGTCGCCAGCTTCGCGATCAGCTCCGGCTCGCTGAGGTCGGGCAGCACGGTGGCCAGCTTGCGCGCGGCCTCCGCCGGGTCCAGCACCGCCTGCGGATCGGCATAGAGCGAGGGCGTGGCGAGGCTGGTCGCCAGCAGCAGCCCGTTGCGGTCGATGATCTCCGCCCGGCCCGAGGGGCTGGCATTGGCGCGCGGCGTCTCGGCCAGGCGCGGCTCGCTGGCGCCGGACAGCACGCTGACATCGACCAGACGCAGCCCGACGGCGGCGAACACGGCGGCGAACAGCGCGGTGGCGATGACCAGCCGGGTGCGGCCGGTTTCCAGCGCCTGCTTGGCAACACCTTCCAGCGCCACATGATGCGCAGGCGGGGGCGCCTCCGGCGTTGCCGGGCGCGCAAAACCGTTGCGGAACAGCCGGGTCATTGCACGCTCCGCTGTGCGGCGAGCACCGGCTGCGGCTTATCGAGAGGGGCATAGACCAGCGGGTCGCCGGGACGGGGCTTGGTCGCCAGTGGCAGCCCATCGGGCGTGATGACCGGGCGCGCTTCCGGCACGGCCGCCAGCGACACCGCGATCTGGCGGCCGCCGGCAGGCACCAGGTCGAGATGGCGCTGCGCCAGATCGGCCAGCCGGTCCGGGCGGTTCAGATAGCTCCATTCGGCGCGCAGGACCTGGATCGCCTCCTGCGTGCGGATGATCTCGGAATTGATGCGGGCCAGCCGTTCCTCGCGCGCCTGCACCTCGTATTTCAGCAGGAACAGCGCAACGCCGGCGCCACCGACCAGCAAGACCCAGAAGAGGAAGCCCTGGCGGATCATGCGGCCTCCTCCCATGCCGGCGCGTCGGTACGTTCGGCGACGCGCAGCTTGGCGGAACGGGCGCGCGGGTTGGCGGCGATCTCGGCGGAGTCCGGCGCCAGCGGCTTGCGGTGCACCAGCCGGAAGCTGGGGGCCTGCGGCGCGGCGGCGGCCACCGGCATGTGGCGCGAAGGCTGGGAGGCTTCGCCGCAGCGCGCCTTCAGGAAGCGCTTCACCTGGCGGTCCTCCAGCGAATGGAAGGTGACGACGGCCAGCCGCCCGGCCGGCTTCAGCGCGCGCTCGGCAGCGGCGAGGCCACGGTCCAGCTCACCCAGCTCGTCATTCACATGCAGGCGCAGCGCCTGGAAGGTGCGGGTGGCGGGGTCGATGCCATCCTTGGATTTCGGCACGACGCTGCGCACGATGGAGGCCAGGCGCCCGGTGCGCTCGATTGGCGCCTCGGCGCGGGCGGCAACGATGGCGCGGGCGACGCGGCGGGCATGCCGTTCCTCGCCCAGATGGAAGACGATGTCGGCCAGTTCCGCCTCGTCGGCGCTGTTCACCACGTCGGCGGCGCTGGGGCCGGCCTGCTCCATGCGCATGTCGAGCGGCCCGTCGGCGCGGAAGGAGAAGCCGCGCCCGGCCTCGTCCAGCTGCGGCGAGGAAACGCCGAGGTCGAGCGCCACGCCATCGACGCCGTCGATGCCGCGCTCGGCCAGCAGCCGGTCCATCTCGCCGAAGCGACCCTCGATCAGCACCAGCCGGCCGGCATAGCGCGCCACCATCGGCTCGGCCCGGCGGATCGCGTCGGGGTCGCGGTCGATGCCATAGACGCGGCAATCGGCGCTGTCCAGCAGTGCGCCTGTGTAGCCGCCGAGGCCGAAGGTGCCATCAACGAAGACGGCGCCGTCACGCGGCGCCAGGGCGGCGACCACCTGGTCGCGCAGTACGGGGATATGGAGCGGCCGGCCGGTTTCCGTCATGCGCCACCTCCCGCCTCGCCGTCACGGCGCAGCTTCAGCGTGACCTCGCCCTCACGGATGCGCTGGCGGGCTTCTTCCTTGCGGCGGCTATAAGCCTCGGGCGACCAGATCTGGAAGGTCGAGCCCTGGCCGACGAACAGCGCCGTCTCGTCGATGCCCATCTCGTCCAGCAGGTCGCGCGGCAGCATGATCCGGCCTTCGCCGTCGAAGGGGAGTTCGCGGGCTTCGGCAAGGATCGTGGCGGCCAAGTCGTCGGCCTTGTCGGAGAGCATGTCGAGATCGTCCAGGCTGGCGGCGATCTGCTCGATACGGCGGAAACTGCAGCCTTCCAGCGCCTGGAATTTGGGGGAGGGGTACACGACCACGCCCTGGAAGTCTTCCTTGGCGAGCTGGGCACGGAACTTCGACGGAACGGAGACACGCCCCTTCCTGTCGATCTTGTTCTCGTGCTGGCCGATGAACGTCGCCACCGAAAGCTCCCCTCGAATATCCCCGCCCGGATGGTGCGCCGGTCGCGATCCGGCTGCGCCTTTGGGCGGCGATGGCATCCCATGGGTCTCTTATGGGATATGATGGGATATCATGGGAATATATGGTGGTCAATGGGAATGGCTGGTGATTTCCTGGGTTAGTTCTTGATTTATTCCAGTTTTTCGGGGCGACAGGGTGTCCTCCGACAGTCATCGTCAGTACAGGCGGGGCTGTGGATAAATATTCGCCGGATTCTATTATGTTGCCTGAATGTTCTCATTTGGGTTTGCGGAAAAACCCAAGCGATATCAACAGGCCGCGGGGACAGAAGGGGGTCAGGCGGTCTGTAAGCCGGGTTCTGTCCCCGCCGGCGCTTGCGCGCGGGTGGCGGGGGATGGCCATTCATCTGGGACGCCCGTTACCGGACGCCTCGCGCGACCAACCCGGACGGCGGCGCGGAACCCGCCTGCCGGCCCGCATCAAAGCGAACCTGCGTGCCATCCCTATTCGGTCTTGCTCCTGGTGGGGTTTACCGTGCCGTTCCCGTCGCCGGGACCGCGGTGCGCTCTTACCGCACCCTTTCACCCTTACCCGCCGCGCCCGAAGGCGGGACGGGCGGTCTGCTCTCTGTGGCACTTTCCCTGGGGTCGCCCCCGCCGGGCGTTACCCGGCACCATGTTTCCGTGGAGCCCGGACTTTCCTCCCCCCGGTTGCCCGGAAGGCGGCCATCCGACCGTCTGACCCCGGCGGATAGGTAGGCGTTCCGGACAGGCCGGTCAAGCGAAGAGGGGACTTACTCCCCCTGCAGCGCATCCTGGCGCGGCAGCATGCGGGCGAGGCCGTTGATCAGGCCGGCGGTTTCGCGGTCCAGCTGCCCGTCAATCAGCGATGGCCGGTATCGGCGCTGGAAGGCGGCGATGGAAGCCGGCAGGTCGGCGATGTCATAGCCGATCTCGGCCAGCAGGAAGGCGGCCTCCATCGGTGCCACGGGGGCGCCGGCATGGTTCGGTTTCGGCCAGATGCCAAAGCCCTGCCGGGCCATGTCTTTCCAGGGGAACAGCTCGCCCGGGTCCTGCTTGCGCGCCGGGGCCACGTCGGAATGGCCGACAAAGCGGTGGGGCGCTATCCCATGCCGGGTCTTCATCTCGCTGCATAGCGCGACCAGCCGGGCGATCTGCGGGTCGGGGAAGGGGCGGTAGCCATGCTCATGCCCCGGATTGACCAGCTCGATGCCGATGGAGATGGAGTTCACATCGCGCTCCCCGGCCCAGCAGGCCACACCGGCATGCCAGGCGCGCATCGCCTCGTCCACCAGACGGTGGCAGGTGCCGTCCTCGTCGATCATGTAGTGCGCGCTGACCTCGGACGCCGGATCGCACATCCGCTCCAGCGCCTCGGCGGCGCTTTTCATACCGGTATAGTGCAGCACCACCAGATCGGGTTTCCGGCCGTCGCGGCGCGGCCCGAAATTCGGCGAGGGGCTGTCGATGACGCTCATCCGCCGGAGGCCGCTACGACCTTGGGGCCACGGGCTGCGCCTGCTGCGGCCGGCGCACGGTGATGATGGCGACACCGAGGATAGTGAGGGCACCGCCCGCCAGCTTCAGCAGGCTCAGGCTCTCGCCCAGCATGATCACGCCGGCCAACACGCCGAACATCGGGGCCAGCAATGTGAAGGGCATGACCTGGTTCACCTGATAGCGCCTCAGCATCTGCATCCAGATACCATAGCCGATTATGGTGACCGCGACTGCCATAAAGGCGACCGCCCCCCAGCCCTGCCAGCCGGCGTTGGCGATGGCCTCCGTCTGGCCGTCTTCCAGCAGCCAGGAGCCGACCAGCAGCTGCGGCGCCGCGAACAGCCCCATCCAGCCATTCAGCGTCAGCGTGTCCAGATCCGAAAGCTGCTTCATCTGGATTGCCGAAACCGCCCAGATCATCGAGGCGGTGAGGATCATGCCGAGATACAGGATGTTGCTGCTGGTCTGCGGCTCGCCCGCCAGCAGCACCACCCCGGCAATCGCCAGCGCCATGCCCAGCGCGCGCCGCCAGCCCAGCTTGTCCTTGAAGAAGATGGCGGCCAGCAGGGCGGAGAAGGGCACCTGGATCTGCACCGCGATGGCGGCGGTGCTGGCATCCACCTTCTGCAGGCCGGTGAACATCAGCGCGAAATGCAGCAGCCCGAGCGTGGTGCTGAGCAGCAGCACCGGCAGCATCTTGTCGCGCGGCAGCCGGGTGAAGGGCACCAGGAACAGGGCGGTCAGCGCGAAGCGCAGCCCGACCAGCAGCAGCGGCGGCAATTCCTGAAGCCCCAGCTTGCTGACGCCGAAATTGGCCCCCCAGACCGCCATGACGAAGATGATGAGGGCGATGTCGCGCAGGCTCATATTCATACGGTCTTCGCCTGTTCGATGCCTTCGCGCAGGCTTTCCAGCTCCAGCCAGCGATCTTCCGATTTGGCGAGCGCGGCCTGGGCGCGTTCCAGCAGCGCGCTGGTCTTCTGGAAGCCGTCCGGGTCGCGCCGGAACAGGTCGGGGTCGGCCAGCTTCTCCTCCAGCTTGGCGATCTCCGTGCCCAGCTTGTCGATCATGCCGGGCAGCTGGTCCAGTTCGCGCTGGTCCTTGTAGCTCAGCTTCGCGGGCGCGGACTTCGGCTTCTCCGCCTTCGGCGCGGCGGCGGGCCGTGCGGCTTTCGGACCGTCCTCAACGGGTGCCGGGCGCTGGGCCAGATAATCGCGGTAGCCGCCGGCATATTCGGTGACCTTACCCTCACCCTCGACGGCCAGCATGGCGGTGACGGTACGGTCCAGGAAGTCACGGTCATGGCTGACCAGCAGCACCGTGCCCTCATAGTCGGCGATGACTTCCTGCAGCAGGTCCAGCGTCTCCATGTCGAGATCGTTGGTCGGCTCGTCCATCACCAGGAAATTGTGGGGCTGGCTGAACAGCTTGGCCAGCAGCAGGCGGTTGCGCTCGCCGCCCGACAGGCTGCCGACCGGGCTGCGGAACTGGCGGTCCTGGAACAGGAATTCCTTCAGGTAGGTCGCCACATGCTTCGGCTTGCCGTTGATGAACACAGTGTCGCCGCCGGGCGCCAGCGTTTCCCACAGGCTGGTGGTGGGGTTCAGCTGCTCGCGCTTCTGGTCGAAATAGGCAATCTCCACACCGAAGCCGATCTTCACGCGCCCCTTGTCCGGCTTCAGCTCGCCGATCAGCATTTTCAGCAGCGTGGTCTTGCCGGCGCCATTCGGGCCGATCAGGCCGATGCGGTCGCGGCGGATGATGCGGGTGGAGAAATCCTTCACCAGCAGCTTCTCCGTGCCGTCCGGCTGCGGGAAGGATTTGGCGATGTGGTTGGCCTCGATGATCGCCGTGCCGGCGCCCTCGGCGGTCTCCACCGAGACGATCATGCGGCCGGACGGGCGGATGCGCTCGGCACGCTCCCGCCGGTTCAGCATCAGCGCCTTCACCCGGCCCATATTGCGCTTGCGCCGGGCGGTCAGCCCCTCGCGCAGCCAGCGCATCTCCTCGGCGATCCGGCGGTTCAGCTTCTGCGCCTGCATCTCCTCATCGGCCAGCAGCTTGTCGGCCCAGTCCTCGAAATGCGCGAAGCTCTGGTTGGTGCGGCGCAGCTCGCCGCGCTCCAGCCAGTAGGTCTTCTGCCCCAGCCGGGTCAGGAAGGCGCGGTCATGGCTGACCAGCAGGATGCCGCCGCGGAACCCCAGCAGCTCCTGCTCCAGCCATTCGATGGTCGGCAGGTCCAGATGGTTGGTCGGCTCGTCCAGCAGCAGCACGTCGGGGTCGGAGACCAGCGTGCGGGCCAGTGCCGCGCGCCGGCTCTCGCCACCCGACAGGCGCGCGGTCGGCGTCTCGGGCGCTAACCCCAGCCGGCGCACCACCGATTCCACCAGATGGTCGCGCGGCGCATTGTCCTGCACCGGCGGCAGCCCCTCGGCGACATACTGGCCGACGGTGCTGTCCTTGGCGAAGACCGGCTCCTGCTGCAGATAGGCGATCCGGGCGCCCGGCTGCTGGAAGCGCTCGCCGGAATCGATATCGGCGAGGCCCGCCAGCGCCTTCATCAGGGTCGATTTGCCGCTGCCATTGCGGCCGACCAGGCACAGCCGGTCGCCGATGCCGACCGGCAGGTCGGCCTTCTCGAACACCGGATTGCCGCCGAAGCTGAGGGAGGCGCCACGCAGCGCCACGATGGGGGGATTGGTCGCCATGGTCAGAGAAATCTGTCCGGAAATAGAGGATTGTCATTGCCGGGCTTGACCCAATGGGGCTTGGGGCAATCCAGGGCGGCGGCCTGAAGTGTCACAGGCAAAGCACCGCCCCTGGATGCCCGGATCAAGTCCGGGCATGACAGAAGATAATAATGCCGGTATGAGCCAGCGCTCATTTCATCCCGCGATGCTTGCGGATGCGGTCGTAGGCGGCGTTGATCGCCGCCACCTTCTCGTTGGCGATCTCGATGAATTCCTGCGGCAGGCCCTGCGCCATCAGCCGGTCTGGATGGTTCTCGCGCATCAGGTCGCGATAGGCCTTCTTCACCGTGTCGTCATCAGCGTCCGGGGATATCCCCAGCACCGTGTAGGGATCACCAGAGGATTCGCCGGTATGCTGGGCGCGGATACGCTCGAAGGCAAATTCGTCGAAGCCGAAGATACGCGCCACCTCCTTCAGATAGGCGATTTCGGCATCGTGCAGCCGGCCATCCGACATGGCGATATGGAACAGGCTGGCCAGCAATTCCTCCAGCACCGGCGAGCCGGGCTCGAACAAGCCGGCGATCTGCCGCGCATAGGGCTCGAACCCGCGCGCGTCGCGCTTGGCGAGGTTGAACACCCGGGCGACATTCTTGATCTCGTCAGGCGGGACGCGGAACACCTCCTTGAAGGCGCGGATCTCGCGCTCGCTGACCACGCCATCCACCTTCGCCATCTTGGCGCCCAGCACGATGACGCCGATGGTGAAGGCGATCTTGCGCGTGCCGTCCTCGTCGCGCTGCGGCTGCGGCTCGACGGTGTCGATGGCGCGGATCTTGTCCACGGCATGGCCGGCCAGCGCGCCCAGAAGCGCGCCCAGCGGTCCGCCCAGCGCGAAACCTGCCGCGCCGCCTATGATCTTGCCCCAGATACTCATGTGTCGCTCAGTTTCCTGCCTTGCCCGACCCTACCGAGAAATACCGCAGGGCACCAGTGCCCCTTGCCACGAGATAACCGTTGACAAGGGCACACGGCCACAACATTTATGTTTCAAATTATTGTGCAATGCAGCATAGTGTTGCGCAGCAACGTATCGCAGAAGTGACGATACGAAACAAGCCGTCCGGGCGGGCCTCGGTCCCTCGGATGGCGCGGCCGCAAGGCCCAGGGAGGGTACCCGCAGCAGGTTAGGTGCCCCAATGCTTGTTTACAGACGTCTCTGGCCGACCGACTCCACCGACTATGCCGATCATCTGGCCCGGCTGACGCCGGAGCAGCGCCATTACCGGTTCGGCGGCTTTGTCGATGACGGATACCTCACCACCAAGACCAAGGGAATCGACTGGTTCCGCTGTATCGCCATCGGCTGTTTCGTCGATGGTGTGCTGCGCGGCGCCGTCTTCGTCATCCGCGCCCATAATGGCTGGATCGACGAGGCGGAGCTGGCGATCACCGTCGAGGCCGATTTCGAGGGACGCGGCATCGGCACCCAGCTGATGCGCCGTGTCGTCACGCTGGCGCGCAATCGCGGCGTCCACCGGGTGACCCTGTTCTGCCTGTCCGACAACCGCCGGCTGCTGGCGCTGGCGCGCAAGTTCGACCCCCGCATGCAGCATGACCATGGCGAGGCGGAACTGACCGTCGATCTGGGGATACCGGATCAGATGAGCTATGCGGAGGAGGCGCTCGGCCTGATGGAAACCACGGTCGGCAGCTTCTTCGAGCAACTCGGCGCGAAGGCAGCCTAGTTTCCCCAAAAAGGCCGGCGGGATAGGATGCCCGCCTTGTCCGAAGGGGGATGCATGCTGATCGTGTTCGGCGGACTGCCGGGAACCGGAAAAACCACGATATCTCGCGCCCTGGCCGCGCGGTTGCGGGCGGTCTATCTGCGAATCGACGCGGTGGAGCAGGCGCTGCGCGATTCCGGCGAATTGTCGGGTGAGGTTGACGCTGCCGGCTATCTGGCGGCGATGGCGCTGGCGCGCAGCAATCTGGAGATCGGCCATACCGTCATCGCGGACTGTGTGAACCCGGTTCCCGAAAGCCGGGAAGGCTGGGTCACTGTTGCGCGCACCGCTGGCGCCCGTCTGTTGCAGGTGGAAGTGATCTGTTCCGATGTGGCGGAACATCGCCGGCGTGTGGAGGAACGCGAAGCCGATATCGCGGGTCACCTTCAGCCGAATTGGGAAGCCGTGCAGGCCCGAGACTACCGCCCCTGGTCGGAGGCCGATGTGGTGATCGACACTGCCCGGCTGACCCCCGAGGCGGCAGTCGCCGGGTTGGAGCGGCTGGCCCTACAGGACGGGCCGCTATAGGGAGATTCGCCGCGAGGAATGTCCTCATCCAGCTTTCCCTGACCGTCTCGCTTTCCTTGTCCGTCATTCCCGGCCTTGTGCCGGGAATCTAGGGTTCAGCCTGCTCGACAAGCGATCCAGCTAGCGGAGGCCTGGACCCCCGCAATAAATGCGGGGGTGACGGGTAGTGGTGATGGCGGGTGTCAGTGCGATAGGCGGCAGGGCGTTTCATATCGCCGCCATATGCTTCGAGACGGGCCTCCAAGTGCCTTGGCGGCCCTCCTCTGCATGAGGTCACCAAGGGGTACCGCCGGTGTCCCGATAGATTTAGGCACTGTCGGAATGCCAACCATCACCTCGCCCTGAGGGCCGGCGAAGCCGGCGTCTCGAAGGGCATCGGGGGAAGGTCGGTGTTTCTTCCCTCCGTCCTGCATGACTGCCCCGTGACAGGAACCGGGGAAGTTGCTAGGTACGTTACCGCAGTGCGACAGGATCGCAGGATTGTAGCAGGGTGACGGAACATGGGGGTTGAGACGGTGGGCGCAGGCGAGTGGCAGTTCTGGATCGACCGGGGCGGCACCTTTACCGACATCGTGGCGAAGAAGCCGGACGGTTCGCTGGTCACCCACAAGCTGCTGTCTGAAAACCCGGAATCCTATGCCGATGCCGCGCTGCAGGGCATCCGCGAGCTGCTGGGCCGGACAGCCGAGGACGCCATCCCGGCGGAGCAGGTGGAGGCCGTGAAGATGGGCACCACCGTCGCCACCAACGCGCTGCTGGAACGCAAGGGCGAGCGCACGGCGCTGGCCATCACGCGCGGCTTCCGTGACGCGCTGCGCATCGCCTACCAGAACCGCCCGCACCTGTTCACCCGCAAGATCACCCTGCCGGAACTGCTCTATGAGCGTGTCGTCGAGATCGAGGAGCGCATGAGCGCCCAGGGCGAGGTGCTGACGAAGCTCGACCTCGACGCGGCGCGCCGTGACCTTAAGGCGGTGTTCGACAGCGGCATCCGCTCGCTCGCCATCGTGCTGCTGCATGGCTATCGCTACACCGACCATGAGGCGGCGCTGGAGAAGGTCGCGAAGGAGATCGGCTTCACGCAGATTTCCGTCAGCCACCAGGTCAGCCCGCTGATGAAGCTGGTCGGGCGCGGAGACACCACGGTGGTGGACGCCTATCTGTCGCCGATTCTGCGCCGTTATGTGGACCGGGTGGCGGGAGAACTCGGCGATACCCGCCTGATGTTCATGCAGTCGAATGGCGGCCTGACCGACGCCTTCCTGTTCCAGGGCAAGGACGCCATCCTGTCCGGCCCGGCCGGTGGCGTCGTCGGCTGCGTGAAGACCGCGCAGATGGCCGGTTTCGACAAGGTGATCGGTTTCGATATGGGCGGCACCTCGACCGACGTGTCGCATTTCGACGGCGAGTATGAGCGTGCCTTCGAGACCATCGTCGCCGGTGTGCGGATGCGCGCGCCGATGATGCGCATCCACACCGTGGCGGCGGGCGGCGGTTCCATCCTGTTCTTCGATGGATCGCGCTTCCGCGTCGGGCCGGAATCAGCGGGCGCCAATCCGGGGCCGGCCTGCTACCGCCGCGGCGGGCCGCTGACCGTGACCGACGCCAATGTGATGGTCGGCAAGCTGCATCCCGATTTCTTCCCGCCGGTGTTCGGGCCGAAGCGCGACGAGAAGCTGGACGCCGATGTGGTGCGCCGGAAATTCACCGAGATGGCCGCCGAGATCGAGAAATCCATGGGCGTGAAGCGCACGCCGGAGGAGGTCGCCGAGGGCTTCCTGAAGATCGCGGTCGAGAACATGGCCAACGCGATCAAGCAGATTTCCGTGCAGCGCGGCTATGATGTCACGCGCTATGCGCTGAACTGCTTCGGCGGGGCCGGCGGGCAGCATGCCTGTTCTGTTGCCGATGCGCTGGGCATGAAGACCATCCTGATCCACCCCTTCGCCGGCGTGCTGTCGGCCTATGGCATGGGGCTGGCCGATCTGCGCGTGCTGAAGGAGAAGGCGGTCGAGGCGAAGCTGGCCGACGATCTGATCCCCACGCTGTCGGGGGAGCTGGATACGCTCGCCGAAGAAGGGTTGTCGGAGATGCGCCGCCAGGGCGTGGCCGAGGATCACATCAAGGTGCTGCGCAAGGTGCATGTGCGCTATGACGGCTCCGACACCGCACAGGTGGTGGAGTTCGGCAGCCGGCAGGAGATCGCCGCGCGCTTCGTCGAGGCGCACAAGCAGCTCTACGGCTTCCACATGGAAAACAAGGGCATGGTGGTGGAGGCCGTGTCGGTCGAGGTGATCGGCGTCACCGATTCCGCCGAGGACCCGGTGCTGGAGGCAGGCTCAGGCGCGCTGCCGGCCGCCAAGGGCACGCTGCCGATGTATTGCGGCGCGGAACGCCACGAAACCCCGGTCTATGACCGGCTGGACCTCAGCCCCGGCTGCAAGGTGGATGGCCCGGCCATCATCACCGATGCCAACGCCACCACGGTGGTGGAGCCGGGCTGGCAGGCGGAGGTCACCACCCGCGACCATATGGTGCTGAAGCGCGTGAAGGCCTTGCCGGCGCGCGTCGCCATCGGCACCCAGGTCGATCCGGTGATGCTGGAGGTGTTCAACAACCTGTTCATGTCGATCGCAGAGCAGATGGGCGTGACCCTGCAGAACACCGCCTATTCGGTGAACATCAAGGAGCGTCTGGATTTCTCCTGCGCCATCTTCGACAAGGACGGCAACCTGATCGCCAACGCGCCGCACATGCCGGTGCATCTGGGTTCGATGGGCGAGAGCGTGCGCACGGTGGTGCGCGAGAACCCGGATATCCGGCCTGGCGATGTCTATGCGCTGAACGCGCCCTATAATGGCGGCACGCACCTGCCGGACGTCACCGTCATCACCCCGGTGTTCGACGAGGCGGGCAAGAAAATCCTGTTCTATGTCGCGTCGCGCGGTCATCACGCCGATATCGGCGGCACCACGCCCGGCTCGATGCCGCCGGATTCGGTGACCGTCGATCAGGAAGGCGTGATGATCGACAATTTCCAGCTGGTCGATAAGGGGGCGTTCCGGGAGCAGGAGCTGGTCGAACTGCTGACCGGCGGGACATACCCGGTGCGCAACGTGACGCAGAATGTCGCCGACCTGCAGGCGCAGATCGCCGCTAACGAGAAGGGCGTGGCGGAGCTGCGCAAGATGGTCGGGCATTTCGGCCTCGACGTGGTCATGGCCTATATGCAGCACGTCCAGGACAATGCGGAGGAGCAGGTGCGCCGCGTCATCGGCGTGCTGAAGGATGGCAGCTTCGCCTACGAGATGGACGATGGCAGCGTCATCAAGGTGACTGTCTCCATCGACCGCGAGAAACGGTCGGCGAAGATCGATTTCACCGGCACCAGCGCACAGCAGAAGACCAACTTCAACGCGCCCTCAGCCGTGTGCAAGGCCGCCGTGCTGTACGTGTTCCGCACGCTGGTCGATGACGACATCCCGATGAACGAAGGCTGCCTGAAGCCGCTGGAAGTCATCATCCCCAAGGGCTCGATGCTGAACCCGAACTACCCGGCCGCCGTGGTCGCCGGCAATGTCGAGACCTCGCAATGCATCACCGACGCGCTCTATGGCGCGCTCGGCGTGATGGGCGCGGCGCAGGGCACGATGAACAATTTCACCTTCGGCAACGAGACCTACCAGTATTACGAGACGATCTGCGGCGGCTCCGGCGCCGGGCCGGATTTCGACGGCTGCAGCGCCGTCCACACCCACATGACCAACAGCCGCCTGACCGACCCGGAGGTGCTGGAATGGCGCTTCCCGGTGCTGGTCGAGGATTTCCGCATCCGCGAGGGCTCCGGCGGTACAGGTCTGCACAAGGGCGGCGACGGCGTGATCCGCCGAGTGCGATTCCGCGAGGCGATGACGGCGGCCATGCTGTCCGGCCACCGCGTCATCCCGCCCTATGGCATGGCCGGCGGCGGCGAAGCGAAGACCGGCCGCAACGCGGTGGAACGCACCGACGGCACGGTGATCGAGCTGGAGCACATCAACCAGATCGAGATGCAGCCGGGCGATGTCTATGTGATCGAGACGCCGGGCGGCGGCGGCTACGGGAAGGTGGCAGCGGAGTAGGGAGGCTGTATTTAGTGCTAAAATGACCTTAAGGCACTAGGTGTAACTAATTTGTTCCCGTTGCCGGAAGGGACTTGTGAGTTCACGATACTCGCATGAACTTCCGTGATTTCCTCCGTATTCTCGAAACACACGGTTTCGAGCTGGCTCGCCAGCGCGGGAGTCACCGGACCTATCGCGGTGTGGTGAATGGGGAAACGAAAATCGTCGTGGTCGCCTGCACGCGCGAGGGCGACGAGATCAAGCCGGGTACGCTGGGTTCGATGATCCGCCAGAGCGGATTGCCGAAATCGCTGTTCCGCTGATCAGGCGGCCATCGGCAGGGTGAAATCCGCCGATGCCGTCCGGCCTGTCAGGCTGTCAGACAGGACATTGCGGATCGCATAGCCGAGAAAGCGCAGGCGCGACGGCAGCGGGGCTGGCCTGTTCAGGAGGCGCCGCCGATCCTCTTGCGGAAGATCGGCGACGGTTTCCAGATACAGCGCGATGGCTTCCTGCAGCGCGGAATAGACTTCCTCGAAGCTGTCGCCCTGCACGGCAATGTCGAGGTCGAGGCAGGTTGCCTCCCACCCATCGCTGCTTTGTTCCGCATGGCACCTGAGAAGCCGCATCGTCATTTCACACCGGACTTTACCAAACCTTTACCTACCATATTCGGGATCGTGACCGGCTTTAGCAAGCCCCTGCGGGTTTTCACCACGCCCCTACGCCGCCTTCACCTTGTCGAGGAAGGCCGCGACCTGACGGTCGAGCGTGCTGGTCTGCTGGGTGATCTCCCTGGTAGCCGCCAGCAGGTTGCCGGCCATGCTGGAGGTTTCGTCCGAGACCCGGCTGACATCCTCGATGGCAGCGCTGACGCGCTGTGTGCTCTGCGAGGATTCCTGGATGTTGCGGGAGATTTCCGTGGTAGCCGCCTGCTGCTGCTCGGCGGCGGCGGCGATCACCGCGATCACCTCGTCGATCTTGTCGATGCGGGTCGCGATCTCGGCGATGGCGTTCACCGTCTCGCGGGTGACGGACTGGATCTGGTCGATCTGGCTGCCGATTTCCTCCGTCGCCCGGCCGGTCTGGGTCGCCAGCGCCTTCACCTCCGACGCCACGACCGCGAAGCCCTTGCCAGCCTCGCCGGCACGCGCCGCCTCGATGGTGGCGTTCAGCGCCAGCAAATTGGTCTGCGAGGCGATTTCCTGGATCATCGAGACGATCTCGCCGATCTTCTCCGATGCCTTAGTCAGGGTGCCGACCGTTTCCTGGGTGGTGCGCACCGTGGCCACAGCCTCCTTCGAGGCCTGGGTGGAGTTTTCCAGCTGGCCGGCGATCTCGCCGATGGAGGCGGACAGCTCCTCGGCGGCGGAGGCAACGGAATCGACTGCGTTCGCGGTCGTTGTCGCGGCGTCCTTCACGACCGCCACCTGGCGGGTTGCGTCATCGGCGAAACCGGAGAGCGACTGCGCGCCGGAATTCAGCTGGGTCACGGCGGCACCGATATTCTGGCCCAGCGAGCCGACGCCCGATTCGAACTCGCTGGCGAGCCGGGCCAGCAGCTCTTCCTTCTCGCGCGCACCCTCCTCCAGATAGATCGAGATGGCATAGTCCATGTCCAGCAGCGCGGCCTTGTTCAGCGCGTCCAGCATGGCGGCGCGCTTGGCGCTGTTGTTGCGCATCATGCCGTCGGCATAGGTGTCGCTGACCGCCTTCTGCATGGCGGAGGTCAGATAGCCATAGCCGCCGATATACCAGCGCGGCTCCAGCCCCAGCCGGTTGTGGGCGCGGCCGATCCTGCGCACCGAATCGACATAGGCCTGATCATACTTGCCCGACAGGATGATCTGCCAGTGCTTCATCTGCGCCGATTGCGCATGGGCGCGGATCGCCGGGTCGGTGAAGTGGCGCTGCACCGAGGGGAAGCGGGCGATCTGGGCATAGAACTGGTCGAGAATGCCGGGCAGATGCTTTTCGATCAGCGGCCGGGATTCGCGCAGCATGGCCTTCACGCTGTCATCAATGTTCAGGAAACGGAGCCTTTCGGCGAGGTCGTCGGTATGGGCGGCAGCGCTCATGGCAGTTCTTTCGATGGCTTGTTGTGTAGGGTTGGCGCCGAAAAATCCCGTGCGCGACATAAGGTTAATAAGAAAATGATAAAATAATAGTTAATTGGTTGGAATCAGATCATCAAAATTCATGAATTTTTGTACGCAGACGCCGTTGCATGCCGGCGTGTGGGCCATGCGATGGCGGTGCGACAGAAAAGCCGGCAATCATCCTCATCTGGGCCTTCACACAGCGCGGCACTGGTGTATAGTGCGGCCCCGTTTGCATGGAGGCGCAATGCAGATCCGTGACGCGCTGACCTTCGACGATGTGCTGCTTGAGCCGGCAAGGTCGCAGGTCATGCCCACCGAGGTGGACACCCGTACCCGTCTCACCCGGTCCATCGAGCTTGGAATTCCGCTGATTTCGTCCGCCATGGACACCGTGACCGAGGGCCGCCTGGCGATCGCCATGGCACAGGCCGGCGGCATTGGCGTTGTCCATCGCAACCTGTCGATCGAACGGCAGGCCGAGGAGGTCCGGCGGGTCAAGAAATTCGAATCCGGCATGGTCATCAACCCGGTGACCATCGACCCCGACGCCACGCTGGGCGAGGCGCTGGGCCTGATGGCGCAGCACCATATCTCCGGCATTCCGGTCGTCGAGAAGGCATCGGGCAAGCTGGCCGGCATCCTGACCAACCGCGATGTCCGATTTGCCCGCAACACGGCGCAGCCGGTGCGCGAGCTGATGACCAAGGACAATCTGGTCACCGTCCGCGAAGGCATCGAGAGCGAGCAGGCCAAGGAGCTGCTGCATCGCCACCGCATCGAGAAGCTGCTGGTAGTCGATGATGCCTATCGCTGCATCGGCCTGATCACCGTGAAGGATATGGAGAAGGCGCAGTTGCACCCGTCCGCCACCAAGGACGCCAAGGGCCGCCTGCGCGCCGCTGCCGCTGTTGGCACCGGCGACGAGGCGCTGGCCCGGGCCGAGGCGTTGTTCGATGCCGAGGTGGACGTGCTGGTGGTCGATACCGCGCATGGCCATTCGCAGAAGGTCATCGACACGGTCGGCAAGGTGCGCAAGCTGTCCAACTACACCCAGGTCATTGCCGGCAATGTTGCCACGGCGGATGCCGCCAGGGCGCTGATCGATGCCGGGGCGGATGCCATCAAGGTCGGCATCGGGCCGGGTTCGATCTGCACCACCCGTATCGTCGCCGGCGTCGGCGTGCCGCAGCTGACCGCGATCATCGACACCAGTGCCGTCTGCCGTGAACGCGGCGTGCCGGCCATCGCCGATGGCGGCATCAAATTCTCCGGCGACCTGGCGAAGGCCATCGCGGCGGGTGCCGATGTGGCGATGATCGGCTCGCTGTTCGCCGGCACCGACGAAAGCCCCGGCGAGGTGTTCCTCTATAATGGCCGGTCCTACAAATCCTATCGCGGCATGGGGTCGGTCGGCGCCATGGCGCGCGGCTCGGCGGACCGCTACTTCCAGCAGGAAGTGAAGGACACGCTGAAGCTGGTGCCGGAAGGCATCGAGGGTCAGGTGCCCTACAAGGGGCCGCTGGGCGCGGTTGTGCACCAGCTGGTCGGCGGGCTGAAGGCGGCGATGGGCTATACCGGCAGCCAGACCATCCAGGATCTGCAGGCCAATGCCCGGTTCGTGAAGATCACCAATGCCGGCCTGCGCGAGAGCCACGTCCATGACGTGACCATCACCCGGGAGGCGCCGAACTACCGCAGCGAAGGCTGACGGGTAGGGGACAGGAGCAGCGGCAGGACAGCGTGAGCGACAGCGGCCAGCAGCATATTCTCAGTGTTCGCGTCGCCGAGCTGGACGACGCCTTCGGGGTGGCGCGCGTGCAGCTGCGCAGCCTGGTCGGCAAGCCGGTGCCGGATGACGCCTTCGAGGATTTCGCCGATGTCCGCGCCGCCGCCTTCTGGGGCGAGGTGATCGAGAGCACCAACAACATGGTGCTGGTCGCCGTGCTGGCCCCGCCGCCCCAGCCTCAGCCCCAAACTGCGCCGGCATCTTCCGAGAAGAAGCCTTCCGAAAAGAAGGGCAAGGCGCCCAAGGACAAGCCGGCAGAAGAAACCATCGTCGGCTTCATCGCCTTCGGGCCGCCCCGGTCCGAGGAGGATGCGGCGCTGGATGCGGAAATCTACGCCATCCATGCCGATCCGGGCCATCGCCGCCAGGGGGTGGGCCGCCGCCTGCTGGCCTCCGCCTTCAAGGCGATGGCGGCGGTCGGCCAGCTGTCCGTGCGCGCCTGGGCGCCGTCGGACAACGAACCGGCGGAAAGCTTCTACCTGCGCTTCGGGGCTGCCCCCGGCCAGCGCGCTGCCCTGCAGATCGGCGGCGTGTTCGGCGAGGAGGAAGTGCCCGAAACCGCCTATGACTGGATCGATGTGCGCCGTGTCATCCCGCGCCTCGACAACCCGCTCGACCGGCCCCATCACAGATCGTCCGAAGAGAATTGAGAACGAGCCCGCCATGACAGACCGCATCCTGATCCTCGATTTCGGCAGCCAGGTCACGCAGCTCATCGCAAGGCGGGTGCGCGAGGCCGGCGTCTATTGCGAGATATTTCCGTTCAATGTCGATCCCGCCCGCATCCGGGAATTCGCCCCGAAGGCGATCATCCTGTCCGGCGGGCCGGCCAGCCCGGCGGAAGAGGGCAGCCCCCGCGCGCCGCAGCTGGTGTTCGACATGGGCGTGCCGCTGCTGGGCATCTGCTATGGCCAGATGACCATGGCGGCACAGCTGGGCGGCACGGTGGAGAGCGGCCATCACCGCGAATTCGGCCGCGCGCTGCTGGATGTCAAGGAGCCCTCCGGCCTGTTCGATGGCGTGTGGGCGCCGGGCGAGAAGCATACGGTGTGGATGAGCCATGGCGACCGCATCACCCGGCTGCCCCCCGGCTTCAAGGTCAAGGGCGTGTCGCAGAACGCGCCCTATGCGCTGATCGAGGATGAGGGCCGGCACTATTATGGCCTGATGTTCCACCCGGAGGTGGTGCACACGCCGGATGGCGCGAAGCTGATCCATAATTTCGTGCTGAACGTCGCCGGCTGCAAGGGTGACTGGACCATGGCCGCCTTCCGCCAGCAGGCGGTGGAGGCGATCCGCAAACAGGTCGGCTCCGGCCGGGTGATCTGCGGCCTGTCCGGCGGCGTCGATTCCTCGGTGGCGGCGATCCTGATCCACGAGGCCATCGGCGACCAGCTGACCTGCGTGTTCGTCGATCATGGCCTCATGCGCCTGAACGAGGCGGAAGAGGTCGTGACCATGTTCCGCGACCATTACAACATTCCGCTGGTGCATGTGGATGCCAGCGACACCTTCATCGGCGCGCTGGAAGGCCAGAGCGACCCGGAGGTGAAGCGCAAGACCATCGGCAAGCTGTTCATCGATGTGTTCGAGGCCGAGGCGAAGAAGATCGGCGGCGCCGATTTCCTGGCCCAGGGCACGCTCTACCCGGATGTGATCGAGAGTGTGTCCTTCACCGGGGGCCCGAGCGTCACCATCAAGTCGCATCATAATGTCGGCGGCCTGCCCGCGCGCATGAACATGAAGCTGGTGGAACCCCTGCGCGAGCTGTTCAAGGACGAGGTGCGCGCGCTGGGCCGGGAGCTGGGCCTGCCCGACCGCTTCGTCGGTCGCCACCCCTTCCCGGGGCCGGGCCTCGCCATCCGCTGCCCGGGCGGCGTGACGCGCGAGAAGCTGGACATTTTGCGCCAGGCCGATGCGGTCTATCTCGACGAGATCCGCAAGGCCGGCCTGTATGACGCGATCTGGCAGGCCTTCGCCGTGCTGCTGCCGGTGCAGACCGTGGGCGTGATGGGCGATGGCCGGACCTACGAGTTCGTCTGCGCGCTGCGTGCCGTCACCTCGGTCGATGGCATGACCGCCGACTTCTACCATTTCGACATGGAGTTCCTGTCGCGCGTCGCCACCCGCATCATCAACGAGGTGAAGGGCGTCAACCGCGTGACCTACGACATCACCTCCAAGCCCCCCGGAACCATCGAGTGGGAGTGAGGGGTTAGGCCATCCAGGGGTCGATTACGGTCAGTCCCGCAGCGGTAAAAGCGCTGGTGTCTCGCGTGGCCACGGCGAAGCCGTGCGCGGCGGCAATCGCGGCGATGTAGCCATCTGGCGTCGGGAAGCCTCGCCCGGCGGTGCGGGCCTGCACCGCGAGATCGGCATAGTGCCGCGCCGCTTCCGTGTCGAAGGGCAGGATGCGGTCGGCGAACTGGCTCAACAGCCGCGCGATCCGTTCTGCCAGCGTTTCTTTTCGCTTGCCCTTGGGGAGCACGCCGATGCCGAAGAGAAGTTCGGCGACGGTAATGCTGGACAGGAACAGCGTCTCCGCCGCCTGCTCGTCGAGCCAGGCGAGAACCGATGGGTGGGGCTCAGGCTTGATCGCCTCCGAGACGATATTGGTATCGAGCAGGATCATTCGAACTTGAAGGGTTCGGCGGGGCGTGCATCGCGGACCTGCTCCAGGGATTGCTCCAGCGCCTCGACATCGGCATTGGTAAGACCCATCTTCCGGCTAACATCCGCCATGGCCGTGCCAAGCCGCAGCCGCCCCTCGGGGCGCACGGCGGCTTCCAGAATGGCGCGCATCTCCGCTTCAGCGCTGCGATTATGCTGCGCCGCGCGGACCTTCAGCGCGCGATGTACCTCCTCGGGGAGGTTGCGGATGGTGACAGCAGCCATGATGGTGTCTCTAAGAAATTCGTTACGCTGCTATCAATATGATGGCGATGATAGCATTTTTCAAGAGTGATTGCATTATCCGTGCGACTGAAAGCGTCACTTGCAAATACTTAATAGGACTTGACTTTTTTATGCCAAAGGGTTAATTTAATCATCCTTAACTGTAAATTACCATTAAATTTAGAGAGTAGTGAATTTTTTATACTGTATGAATGGTATGATTGTCTTTGATGTAGGTGGGATTAAAGAGAGAAAGCAGGCTCTGGAGAGGGCAATACTACGAAGGCGCTCCAGAAAATGGCTGCTTCAGCTCTGGAGCAGGTTCATTAAGACACGAGACGCTTTTCGTTGTTTAAGTTGCGATTCCCCTGATGGCATACAAGCACATCACATTATACGGAAAACACTTTACCCACAGGCTGCTCTTGAATTGGGAAATGGCATTACATTATGCTCCGAATGCCATAACCGAGTACATGAAAAGTTCAACGGAAGACCTGATCTGTCACTCCCACTCGGAGCAGAACAAGGTGATGATCAGGATGAGTGGTCTTATCTTTTCGGCCTTCTTTTAGATGATGCAAAAAAAAGAGGCATTCCAGAGGATGATTTTTATCATCTTAGCGACGAAGTTTTAGGATTTTCTGTGTCATTTCAAGGTTATCACGAGTTATTTGATTTGGTAAATGAAGGGAAAATCAGTCGAATTCAATTCGCTCATGAAATTTGGCGATCAATGCCTGAAACATTCTATGAATATTTTATTTCTGAGCTCGTGCGATTAAATTTCGATGAGTTTCCCGAGTGAACATTCTTATTTTTATTACCTCACCGGAATACTGTTGTGAATTGTCTCACACCCCCATCTCCTCCACCAACCTCGCCAGCTTGTCCGGGTTGCGGGTGATGTAGATGGCGGCGATGCGGCCGTCGCGTATGTCGAAGGCGGTGGTCTGCAGGATGCCGTCGCGCTCGCGGCTGAGATAGCCGGGCAGCCCGTCGATGCGCAGCGGGCGGATCAGCACGATCTGCTCCGGGCTGTATTTACGCCTTAAGCCCGCATAGAGCCGCAGGATGCGCGCCAGCCCGCGGATCGGGTTGTGGAAGGCGATCACCTTGCCGCCGCCATCGGCATGCAGCACCGCATCCTCGGCCAGCAGGGCGCTCAAACCCTGCACATCCCCCCTGGAGGAGGCGTCGAAGAAGGCGCGGGCCAGTCGCTCCCCTTCTTCCCGCCCGACAGCGTAGCGCGGCCTTGCATTGCGCACATGCCGGCGGGCGCGGGAGGCCAGCTGGCGCACGGCGGCGGGCTCGCGCTCCAGCGTCGCCGCCACCTCGCCCAGCGGCACGCCGAACACGTCATGCAGCAGGAAGGCGGCGCGCTCCAGCGGTGACAGCCGCTCCAGCGCCAGCATCAGGGTCAGGGTCAGCTCGTCGGCTCGGGGCTCCTCCTCCGGCGGCTCGGCGACCGGCTCCGGCAGCCAGGGGCCGATATAGGTCTCGCGCCTTGCGCGGGCGGATTTCAGCGCATCCAGGCACAGCCTTGTGACGATGCGGCTGAGATAGGCCGCCGGCTCCGCGACGGCGCTGCGGTCGGCGGCCTGCCAGCGCAGCCAGGCCTCCTGCACGATATCCTCGGCTTCCGCGCGGGAACCCAGCATGCGGTAGGCGAGACGCAGCAGCCGCGGCCGCTGCGCCTCGAACGCGCCTGTGAGGGCGGCGTGCGCACTCAAGCGGCCGCCTTATCCACCGGATGCGCCGCGCGGAAGCCGACCTGCAGCCGGTTCCACACATTGATGGCGCCGATGGCGATGGTCAGGTCCACCTGTTCCTCCTCGCTGAACTCGGCCTTTACCAGGGCGTAATCCTCGTCCGGCGCGCCGGTTTCGGCAAGCAGGGTCAGCGCCTCGGTCCAGGCCAGGGCGGCGCGCTCGCGCGGGGTGTAGAGCGAGGATTCGCGCCAGGCGTTCAGCATGTAGAGGCGCATCTCGGTCTCGCCGGAGGCGCGCAGCCAGGTCGAATGCATGTGGATGCAGAAGGCGCAGCCATTGATCTGCGAGGCCCGCAGCTTCACCAGCTCCAGCAGCCCATGGTCGAGGCTGCATTTGGAGAGGGCCCCCTCCAGCGCCACCATGGCCTTGATCGGGCCGGTGCCAATTCCGTGCGGATTGTTCAGACGCGGTGTCATTTTCGCTTCCTCTCGTCAGGGTAAACAGGGTCGATGCCTGCCTGACGAGACAGAGGGGCGGAATGTGACACGCGCGCCCGAACTTTTTTTCTTACTCCGCCGCGTTACGTTTCGGCAGCACCCAGTTGGGGCGCGGGAAGTGGCAGGTATAGCCGTTGGGGTAGCGTTCCAAGTAATCCTGATGCTCCGGCTCGGCCTGCCAGAAATCGCCGGCAGGATCGACCTCCGTCACCACCCTGCCGGGCCACAGGCCGGAGGCATTCACATCGGCGATGGTGTCCAGCGCCACGCGGTGCTGTTCCTCGTTCAGATAATAGATCGCCGAACGGTAGGACGGGCCGCGATCATTGCCCTGGCGGTTCGGCGTCGTCGGGTCGTGGATCTGGAAGAAATATTCCAGGATGCGGCGGTAGCTGGTGACCGCCGGGTCGAAGACGATCTCGATGCCCTCGGCATGGGTGCCGTGGTTGCGGTAGGTCGCGTTCGGCACATCGCCGCCGGTATAGCCGACACGGGTGGACAGGATGCCGGGCTGCCGGCGGATCAGGTCCTGCATGCCCCAGAAGCAGCCGCCGGCCAGAATCGCTTTCTCGGTCATCGCTTTTTCGGTCATGTCAGTTCTCCTTCACCTGGTCGAGATAGTCGCCATAGCCTTCTTCCGCCATACGGTCGCGCGGGATGAAGCGCAGCGAGGCGGAATTGATGCAGTAGCGCATGCCGCCGCGGTCGCGCGGCCCGTCCGGGAAGACATGGCCCAGATGGCTGTCGCCATGGGCGGAGCGCACTTCGATGCGGATCATGCCGTGGCTGGTGTCGCGCAGCTCCGCCACATTCGCCGGCTCGACCGGTTTGGTGAAGCTGGGCCAGCCGCAGCCGGATTCGAACTTGTCGGATGAGGCGAACAGAGGCTCGCCCGACACGATGTCGACATACAGGCCAGGCTGCTTGTTGTCGTTATACTCGCCGGTGAACGGGCGTTCGGTGCCGTTCTCCTGCGTCACCCGGTACTGTTCGGGCGTCAGCCGGTCGATGGCGTCCTTGGTCTTGGCGTAGCGCATGGGTGTCCCTCTACGGGCTGCGGAAATCTGCATCCAATATGGGGTAGGTACGCCCGCCTGCCAAAGCACGCATCACGGTTATTTGAAGATCGGCCCGTTCAGGCCCCGGTTTTATGCCCGGATGCTGTCGGCGTAGCTGACGACCTGCAGCGCCGACTGCGCCACGATATCCGCCCCGATGCGGTTGAAGGCGTCGGGGTTGGCCAGCACCGCCGGGCCGCCGACGGCGATCTTCAGCCGCCTGGGGCTGGGGGTGGCGTGGATGCGCCGGATCGTCCGGGTGCATTCCTCCACCTGGTCCACCTGCCCGACGGAAATACCCAGCAGGTGATAGGGCGTGTTGGACAGGCGCTTGTGGATGGTGTCGTCCAGCTCCGTATCCACGCCGCCATCGACCACCCAGCCCATCTCGCGGAAGCAGCTCGCCACGATTGCCACGCCGATGGTGTGGGCGGCCTTGCCGGTGCGCGCCAGCAGCACCCGGCGGACGGGGCGGTCGTCCTGCGACTGCGTGCGCTGGATGGACAGGTGCGAGAGGTGGTTGATGATCATGGAGAGCCGGGTGGAGGCCACCGCGACCAGCATGAAATCGATCTCGTCGTCGCACCATTGGTCGCCAAGCCGCGCCGCGACCGGCGAGAACAGGTGGATCGCCAGGGTCTGCATCGGCACGCCGCTGGCCTGCAGCTCCTCGATCATCGCCCGGTGCGCGCGCGGGTCGATGTCGATCAGCGCTTCCTTGAGGGCGTTGCGATAGGAAATGGCCTTGTCCGTGCCCGGCAGCTGGCTGGCCACCGGATCATGCTCGGGGTGCAGCCTTGGGTCGAAGCCAAGCCCGCACACGCCGGCCTCGGCGTCAGCGCCGGCATCGGCCTGCGGCGGCTCCGCCTGAGGAATCTCCGGATGGCCGGCTCCGACCATGCGCGAAACCGATTTCCGGATGGCGTTTTCGAGAACCCCGTGGTCCCTGGCGCTCAAATGTTCAGCGCCGTGAAATCTGCCAGTCTGACCAGTATCCGAGTCTATCGGCTGGTTCGAGGACTGGTTATCCGCACCTGATGGCCGGCCTGAATTGTCATTGGCCATTTCCCCCTCCCGTTATTCGGTCCAGGTGGTCTGGCGCCTCCTTGGTTAAGCGTATCCTAACGCTCTGTCGGCACCGAAAGCAATGCACCTTGGGACCCGGTCTTCTGTCACTACTCCGCTACCTGAACCCGTCTGACATGCCGGCCGTTCAACTGGCGTGCTGCCAGGGGCACCACGCTTCTGGCGGCCAGCACATCCCGCACAAGTAGGGCGATGTGGTGCGCGCTCAACCCGGCGTCTTCGTACATTTCCTCCGGTGAGGCCTGCGCGATGAACCGGTCGGGCAAGGTCATGGTGCGCAGCGCGCAACGGGAACCCAGATGCCCGTCCAGCAGCCCCCGCCCGGCGAGATGACTGAGCACGAGCGCCGCGAAACCGCCGCTCGCTCCTTCCTCTATGGTCACCAGCAGCTCATGGGTCTCGTACAGCTCTTCCAGCAGCCCGGTATCCAACGGCTTGGCGAAGCGCGCATCCGCTACCGTCACCGGAATACCGTGCGTGGCCAGCATCTGCCGGGCCATCAGGCATTCGCCCAGCCGGCCACCGAAGGACAGCAGCGCCACCGTGCCGCCAGCCGCCACCACGCGGCCCTTGCCGATGGGCAGCGGTACGCCGGTCTCGGGCATGGCCACGCCGGTGCCTTCGCCACGGGGATAGCGGAAGGCAATCGGTCCGCTGTCATGCGCAGCGGCTGTCGCCACCATGTTCACCAGCTCCGCCTCGTCGCTGGCCGCCATGACGGTGAAGCCGGGCAGGTTCGCCAGGTAACCCACATCGAAGGCGCCGGCATGGGTCGGGCCGTCGGCGCCGACCAGCCCGGCGCGGTCAATGGCGAAGCGGACCGGCAGCCCCTGCAGGGCGACATCATGGACGATCTGGTCGTAGCCGCGCTGCAGGAAGGTGGAATAGATCGCGCAGAACGGCTTCATGCCGCCGGCCGCCAGCCCGGCGGCGAAGGTCACGGCGTGCTGTTCGGCGATGCCGACATCGAAGGCGCGGTCGGGGAAGTGCCGGCGGAAGATATCGACGCCAGTGCCGGCCTCCATCGCGGCGGTGATGGCGATGATGCGGCTGTCCTTCTCCGCCTCCTTCACCAGCGCGCCGGCGAATACCTTTGTGTAGCTGGGCGCCGCGGCGGCGGCCTTCGCCTGCTGCCCGGTTTCGACATCGAACTTGGCCACGCCATGATATTTGTCCGCCGAGGTTTCGGCGGCATCGTAGCCCGCCCCCTTGCGGGTGATTGCATGCAGCAGCACCGGGCCTGTGGCCTCCTCCCTGAGGGACCGCAGCTTTTCCAGCAATCCGGGCAGGTCATGACCATCCACCGGCCCGTGATAGGCAAAGCCCATCTGCGCGAAGAAGCTGCGCTCTTCGCCGGGCCGCGCGCCGAGTTCTGCCAGATAGGTCGCGAACGCCCCGGTGGACGGGCTGATCGACATGGCGTTGTCGTTCAGGATGACGAAGATGCGCTTGCCCAGCGCGCCGGCATTGTTGATCGCCTCGAAAGCCATGCCGGCCGACATGGCGCCATCGCCAATGACGCAGACCACATCGCCCGGATCGCCGCCCAGCTCCCGCGCCATGGCGAAGCCAAGGCCGGCGGAGATGGAGGTGGAGGAATGCGCGGCCCCGAAGGGATCGTAGGGGCTTTCGGCGCGCCGGGTGAAGCCGGAGGGACCATCTTTCTTGCGCAGGCCCAGCATGCGCTCGCGGCGTCCGGTCAGAATCTTGTGCGGGTAGCACTGATGGCTGACATCCCAGATCAGCTTGTCGTGCGGCGTGTCGAAAATCGCGTGGATTGCCAGCGTCAGCTCGATGACGCCAAGGCTGGAACCGAGGTGCCCGCCGGTCCTGGAGACGATGCGGATCGTCTCGGCCCGCAATTCGCCGGCAAGCCGGACCAGTTTCTCGGAGTCCATTGTCCGGAGGTCTTTGGGACCGGTCACGCCATCGAGCAGCGGCGTGGCGGTTACCGGTGCTGAAATCAAGCCCATCGCATGTCCTCCCGGCAATGGACCGTCCATTTTAGTTGACGCCTGTCTGGCGCCTTTTCCATTGCGCAGTCCGGTTGTCACCGGTGGGCCTGTCGTCTCGACTTGGTCGTCTCGACCGGGCCTGCCGGCTTCTCACCGCGACCGGGGAAGCTTCTTTCTCCGGTGACCGAACGCCTTGATGCTGAATGAAATCCGCTTTTCAGAAAGGGTGAGCGGCGTATCCCCCAGCACCGGGCGGTGTCGGCCGTCGCAACGTGGACGGTATTATGCTTCCATATTCAGCGAGACTTAATGAACTGTAAACTTTTTTTTACACACGCGGTCTGGCTTCCGGCATTTCTGTTTCTTGGTAATCCCGTTCCGACAACCTATGTTGACAGCAGACACAAGGGGCAGGGCCGGTTCCCGGATAGGATTGCCCCGGAAAGGCGAAACCGTTTGATCTCCGCAATCGCGTTCATTCTCATCGTGGTCGCCACCGCCTCCAGCGGCGCCATCTTCAAGCCCGGCCCCTGGTACGAGACCCTGCGAAAGCCCGCCTGGACCCCGCCGAAATGGGCGTTCCCGGTGGTCTGGACGATCCTCTACATGATGATCGCCTATGCCGGCTGGATCGTCTGGCAGCAGGTCGGATGGTCTGCGGCGATGCTGGCCTGGGGCGTGCAGATCCTGGCCAATGCCGCCTGGTCCTGGCTGTTCTTCGGGCGCCGGCGCATGGATCTGGCGCTGGCCGATATCGGTGTGCTGTGGCTGTCGGTTGCCGCCTTCATCGTGTTGGCCTGGCCGATTTCGACGCTGGCCGCGCTGCTGTTCCTGCCTTATCTCGTCTGGGTCAGCACGGCGGGCGCGCTGAACTATTCGGTGCTGCGGCTGAATTCCGCCCGCTGACCGGCCAGCCTCTGCAACACATCCAGAGCATGGGCCAGCAGGGAGAGGGCCAGCAGCCCGACGATCCAGACCGCGCCGCCATCCCGCAGCGCTACTCCCAGCGCCAGCAGCAGGCAGGTGCCGGAGGTGGCGTTCGGTGCGAGTGCCCGCAAGCGGTCCAGCGGCCCTGGTGCAAGCGCGCTGAGCAGTGCGGTTTCGGCCCACAGGATCACCACGGCAACCGGCGGCAGCCAGCCGAGCCAGTCGGCGAGCAGCGTCATTTCTGCGCCGCCGGGATGCCGAGCAGCTGGGCGAGGTCCTTGAAGAAGATGCGGATATGGGCGAGCGGATCGCGCCGCGTCAGCTTCTTGTCGAGATAGGATTCCCAGGTCAGGCGCTGGATGTCCGGATCGGCGCACATGGTCACGAATTTCTCGCGCAGCCGGTCGTTGCGGTACCAGACACTCTGCATGATGCCGAGGATCAGGAAGACCCGGCCATGCTCGCGCATAAAGCGGCGGCGGACCTGCTTCAGCGGGGCGGCCTGCCCGCTTGCCAGGCAATCGACGACGGCATCCGCCGCAAGCTGTCCGCACAGCATGGCGTAATAGATGCCCTCACCGGAGGAGGGCGCCACGGTCCCCGCCGCATCGCCGATCAGCAGGATGTTGCGGCCATTGTCCCAGCGCCGCATCGCTTTCAGCGGCAGCGGCGCCCCCTCGCGTCGGACGGTGCGGCAGCCTTCCAGACCCGAGGCGCGGCGCAGCGCGGCAGTCGCCTGCCGCAGATCGTGGCCCTTTACCGCCGTGCCGGTACCGACCGAGCTGTAGGGCCCGTGCGGAAACACCCAGCCATAGAAATCCGGCGAAATACGTCCGTCATAGACGACATCGCAGCGCGCAGGATGGAAGCCCGCTGGTGTCTCACTAACCGGAGTCTCGACGATCTCGTGATAGGCGAAGACATAGCGCGGCTTTTTGGCGGCGGGGAAGGCCAGCCGGCGCACGGCGGAATTGGCGCCATCAGCGCCGATCACCAGCCGCGCCCGCAAGATCAGGTCGAGGTCCGTCGCGCCGGGTGAAGAACGCGACGGCCTGACCACCACCGCCATGCAGCCATCCGCCTCCTCGGCCAGCCCGATCAGCCTGCCCGTCACCGGCTCCGCCCCGGCCCGTGCGGCGCGGGCACGCAGCCAGGGGTCGAAGGTCGCACGGTCCACCATGCCGACAAAGCCACGGTCGCCGATCTGCATGTCCACGCTGCGGCCGGAAGGCGCGATGATGCGCGCGCCATGGGCGCGGGACACCAGCTGGCTTTCGGGAATGCTGAAATCCTTTAACGCGCGGGAGGGGATGGCCCCACCGCAGGGCTTGATCCGGTCCGCCGGATCGACCAGCGCGACGCGATAGCCCGCCCGTGCCAGCTGTTCTGCGGCGGTGGCGCCGCTCGGCCCGCCGCCGATCACCGCGACATCATAGAGAGTTTCCATCGTGAACCTCCTGGCGGCTTTAGCCGCCCCCTGTCATTCGGCCGCTATAGGGCCGGGGATATAGCTTTCTGGCTCCGGCGCAGCGCGGCGTGACGATCCGATGCGCAGCGCCAGCAAGGTCGAGAGCAGGAACAAAGCGGCCTCGCCGCCGAACACCAGCGCGAAGGCTGTCGAATCGAGGCCGGTCGCCCAGCGGCCCAGGTCGAAGGCGATCGTGCCGAGCAGCCCGCCCAGCCCGAAGGCGATGGCCTGCGCCGCGCCCCAGACGCCCATCCGCATGCCGGCGTTCTTTTTCGATCCCTGGCCGGCAAGCTGCATCATCGTGCCGATGGCGGCGACCGCGAAGGCGCCGTTCATCAGGCCGAGCAGGAAGATGTTGGCCTGCAGTGGCCAGACCGGCGCATGCGAGGCGGACAGCGCCAGCGCCGCCAGCGCCAGACCCGAGCCGGCGCAGCCCCAGACGATGAAATGCCGGGCGATGGCCGGGTTGCGGCGACCGTAAAGCCAGCCGGAAATGCCGACAATGGCCATGCCCAGCAGCATGCCGGCATGCTGGGTGCCTGACAGCCGGGTGGATTGCCCCGGCGTCATGCCGAACATCAGCCCGGCGAAGGGCTCCAGGATCAGATCCTGCGTCGAATAGGCCAGCATCGACAGGAAGACGAACAGGGTGAATATCCGGGCCTGCCGGTCCTGCCAGACATCGGCCAGGCTGTCGCGGAAGCTGGCCGCCGCCGGGCGCTGCGAAGCCTCGGGCAGGGCCGGCCGGCGCTCTACACCCCGAACCGCGAGGCAGGCGATGGCAAAGGCAACCGCCCCGGTCGCCGCCGTCACCACGATCAGGCGCAGGTGGGAATAGGGTTCCAGCAGGAAGCCGGTGATGATGGAGGTCACGACGATGCCGGCGATCATCATCATCCAGGTGATGGTCGCCGCCGTCGCCCGCCGCTCCGGCGCGGTGCGTGTCGCCAGCAGGGCCAGCAGCGAGGTGCCGCTGGCGCCGATACCGACGCCGATCAGCACATAGGCCGGGATCGCCACCAGCAGGCCCAGCGCCTGGCTGTGCGCGAAGGCGAGCGGGGACGCTGCCGCCATGGTGCCCGACAGGCCCAGCAGGGCCAGCCCGCCCAGAATCCAGCGCTGCCGCGAGCCGCCCGTGTCGGAACGGTGGCCCCAGACTGGCCGGGAAATCTGCACGGCATAATGGATGCCGACCAGCAGGCCGGGAATCACCGCCGCCAGCCCCAGCTCGACGATCAGCACCCGGTTCAGCGTGGAGTTGGTGAGCACGACGATGGCGCCCAGCGCCGCCTGCACCAGCCCCAGCCGGACGATATCCAGCCAGCCGAGTCCGGCGCTGCCCGGGGGATGTTGGCGGAAGAGGGAAGTACGCATGGTCTCACGCCCTCAGTAAAATTAAACGGGCATCGCCAGTCCGCGCAGCCCGAAGGCCGCGACCATCATGCCGGTGACATACAGGCCAACGCCGGCAGCCGAATAGAGAACGGCACGACTGACCGGATCGCGCAGGAACCACACCATCAGCAGCAATTGCGCCGCGACCAGTGCCTCGATGAGGATGGCATGACCGTCCAGCCCGGCCATGTGCAGCATGACGATCACGCCGGCCTGGGCCAGGGCGATCACCGCGCAGGCGATCAGCGCGGCCATACCCGCACCATAGCGCGCCGGCAGGCTGCGGATGCCCATCTCGCGGTCGCCGCGGATCGACTTGAAATCATTCAGCGTCAGGATTCCATGGGCGCCCAGCCCGTAGAGCAGGGCGATGCCGGCCATGGTCCAGGAGGGCGGATGGCCCAGCACGGCGACGGCGGCGGTCAGCCAGGGCAGCGTCTCGTAGCTGAAGCCGACCAGCCCGTTGCCGACCCAGCCATTCTGCTTGAAGCGGAAGGGCGGGGCGCTGTAGGCCCAGGCGAAGGCCAGGCCGAACAGCGCGGCGGTGAACACCCAGGGGCCAAGCAGCAGCGCCACGACGGCGGAAATGCCGGACATGGCGATGGCGATATAGAGCCCCCAGCTGCCCGGCATGCGGCCCGACGGGATCACCCGCTCAGGTTCGTTGATCGCATCGACATGGCGGTCGAACCAGTCATTCACCGCCTGGCTGGTGCCGCAGATCAGCGGGCCGGCCAGCAGGATGCCCAGCGCGACCAGATACCAGCGCTCGCCTATCGGTGCCCCGGCGGCAACGGCCCCGCAGACATAGGCCCACATCGGCGGAAACCAGGTGATCGGCTTCAGCAATGCCAGCACGGCACCCGGCGTCGGTCCCCTGACGGGTGACGGACGGGTATCGGTCTGTGGGCGGGCGATTTCCATGAGGCGATGCTAAGCTTCGCCCCTTCGGAGTGTCAATTTTAATTTACAGTTTTGAGGAGGCAGTCGTGTTGACAGCAGCGCCCTGTCAGGAGGCGGAGGCAGGCCGGTAATCCTCCAGCCCATGCCGGCGTAGCTTGATGTAGAGGCTCTGCCGCGACAGACCGAGGATTTCGGCGGCGCCGGCGCGGTTGTTGTTGGTCTGGTCGAGCGCCGCCTCGATGCAGATCTTCTCGATCACATCCAGAGATTCACGGATCAGCTCCTTCAGCGGCACCTTGCCAACCAGGCTGGCAAAACCCTCGGCCTGATCGACGGAGCGCGGCGGCGGCAGGGCGATGCGCTCATTGCTGAGGACCTGCGGGATCACCAGGATCTGCACCGTGCCGGTATCCGGGTTCTGCCGCGCCGAGATTGAGACCTGCCGGTCGCCTGACAGATTGTCGGTCAGCACGGAGGAGAAGCCGCGCACCACGACCTCGTCCACCAGCCGCGAGAAGAGGACGTGGATATCGATGGCGGCCTTGGTGAACCAGGAACCGATATGCCGGCCGATCACCTGGCTGAGCGATGGCGCATGGACGAAGTCGAGGAACAAAGTGTTCGCCGCCTGAATCTGGCCGTCTGCGTCGGTCTGCACCGCAGCCTCGGGCACGCCGGACAGGTCGATGGCGTGACCGACTGCTGGCTCGGCGCCACGCTGCAGGCGGATTTCCTGCGCGCCGGAGGAGGGCCACAGCGAGACGAAGAGGTTGGTGACACCATTTTCGCGGTAGGAGCGCAGGCTGAGCGACATCTCCTCGCCCTTGGCGCTCAGAATACTGTCGATCAGCACGGGGCTGGCGCTGTGGCGGGCCTCGCTGATCGCGTCGGTCAGCCGCTCGCGCTCCTGCCTGCCGAAGAAATCACGCATCGGCTTGCCGGTCAGGCTGCCCTTTCCGGCGCCCAGCAGCGTCAGGGCGGCGGCGTTGGCGTCCAGCACCGACTTGCGGTCGCCATCCAGCATCAGATGGGCGACGGCGGACAGCTTGAAGGCGGTGCGGTAGCGCGCTTCCGCTTCCTGCAGCGCGCGGTAATCCGCCTCCATCGCCATCTGGGTCTCGACCAGGCGCTGCTGGTCGAGCGATTGCTGCCGCAGGTCGCGGCCGATGACCAGCGTGAAAGGCAGCCAGTCGGCCCGGTGGGCGGAATAGACCACCGGCAGGTCGGGCCTGCCGTCAACGCGGTGATTGACCTGATAGCCGCGCGCCGGCCGGTTCTTCGTATCCGGTGCCAGCATCGCCTCGACTTTGGGCACTGACTCGATGGTCACGCAATCGGCCAGGCGCTTGCCGGCGAAGCCGGTCACGCCCCACTCGTCCAGCCTGGGATCGGAAATGCGGATGCTCGATATGATTCCCTTGTCATCGACGAACATGACGATGTCCGCGCCGAGAGAGATCAGGGACACCAGGGCATCCGGGTCAAGCTTCTTCAGGAGGCCGCCATCGACCCCTTGAATTTCGCTCCCAGGATGACCGTTGGGGGGTGTCATGGGCTGAGCCAATCTATGCCGCTTGAGCTTACAATTGCAGTCCTGCCGGTATCCGTCTTTCCGGCAGGAGGGGTGCCTGGTGCACAAGCCTGTTGATTAAGTTCTTCTAGATCATAAAAGCTTTTACAAATCCTGGCAGCTGAATAGACGCTGTCACAGACGCAGTCAATCCCTATTTCTACAAGAAAATCAACGGATTTCAAGGCGGCTGCGCCACCGACCACCAGGGGGAGTCTGCGGCCAGCGCTAAGCCTCCTGATCTGGCTGACGAGGTGCTGGAATTCACCGGCCAGCCGCTCATTGCTCCAGCCAATGCAGACGACATCCGCGCGCGCCACGGTGGCGGCCAGCATGGCGGCATTTTTCGGGCCTGGATCGACCACGGTCCGCGACCAGCCCAGCGTGTCGAACAGCAGGCCCAGCAGATGGGTTGTCAGCGTGTGCTGCTCGCCCTGGGGCGTCATCAGGGCGGCGAAAGGCCTGATCGTGGTGCCAACCGGATTCCGGGTCTCCATGGCAAAGGTCTGGATCAGGTCCTGCAGGCGGGCCGTTCCGATGGTGACATCGATGAAGTCGCAGCTGTCCCCGACCCATCGTTCGCCGAGCTGGCGGGCGGCGGCTTCGATGAACAGCGCCTTCATATAGTCGGGCCGGCCTGCCGGCAGCTTATGCTCGATAAAGGATTTGAGAACAGCCGCCCGCGTGCCCGGCGCCAGAATGAGGTCTTGAAACTGGGCGAGGGGCTTCCGGTAAAGACGGTCGTGTTCCAGACCCAGGTCATACATTGCCGCAAGGTTCCCGGCCATCATGGGCGCCACCGTCCCTTGCAGAATGCGGCGGAGTTTCTCTCTTTCACCCGGTTTTAAGTAAGCGTTCCCGGCTTCACATGCAATAGCGCGCATATGCCAGGCAGCGATATCCGCCGGTCCTGCGAAGGCCGGTTCGAATTCGGCCAAAGCTGTGTCGGTTCTGTCCATCGTCACGGCGCCTCATCCCTCGGGGAGTGGAGTGCCGGCGGGTTTGGGGCTCTTGTGGCGATTTTCATCGCGCCGCGCTTTGCGCCGACAAGCCCGTACACCATGCGCCTAGTTGGCGCGCATGTAAACAATCTTATACGTCAAAGAAAGTTGACACTTCTGAAATCCGGGGTTTACTCTTTCCCAGTCCGGTTCGCCCTTCGTCAGGTACGGCAGGGCGGGCACGGCAGGGAAGGAAGCCTACAGATGGCCCAGATCGAAAAAACGGCCGCTTACAAGGCGCTTTACACGGATGAGGAGCGGCAGCGGCGCGACCGCAGCGTCTGGACATTGGTTCAGGGGGTGCTGGCACCCGTCCAGTTTCTGGCCTTCCTGATCAGCCTGGCCCTCATCCTGCGCTATCTGGCGACCGGCGACGGCCTGGTCGCCGCGCAGGTCTCCATCGTCGTGAAGACGCTGACGCTGTACGCGATCATGGTCACCGGCTCGATCTGGGAGAAGGAGGTGTTCGGCCGATACCTCTTCGCCCGGCCCTTCTTCTGGGAAGATGTCTTTTCCATGCTGGTGCTGGCGCTGCACACCGCCTATCTGCTGTGCCTGTATCTGGATGCGCTGGGCCCGGCCGGGCAGATGGTCCTGGCGCTCACCGCCTATGCCACCTACGTCGTGAATGCCGGGCAGTTCCTGTGGAAGCTGCGCATGGCGCGGCTGGAGCGCCCCGCTCAGGCTGGTTCCGTGCCGGCCGGGTTGGCTGCGGAGCCGTCCCGATGACCGCCGTACAGAACATGCCGTCACGCGATCCCGGGCAGGATGCGGCCTGCCGTTCCGGGCAGCTGATCCGCGAGCGCGGCCAGCACGAGGTGTTCTGCGGCCTGACCTCCATCATGTGGCTGCACCGCAAGATGCAGGACGCCTTCTTCCTGGTGGTCGGCTCCCGCACCTGCGCGCATCTGATCCAGTCCGCCGCCGGCGTGATGATCTTCTCCGAGCCGCGCTTCGCCACGGCGATCATGGAGGAACGCGACCTTGCCGGCATGGCGGACATGCATGACGAACTCGACCGGGTGGTCGAGGAACTGCTGCAGCGCCGGCCCGACATCCGCATGCTGGTGCTGGTCGGTTCCTGCCCGTCCGAGGTCATCAAGCTGGACCTGTCGCGTGCGGCGGAACGGCTAAACCGGCGCCTGGCGCCGCGTCACCGTGTGCTCAGCTATTCGGGCAGCGGCATCGAGACCACCTTCACCCAGGGTGAGGATAATTTCCTGGCGGCGCTGGTGGCTGACAGTGGCGCACAGCCGACGCAGGCGCCGCCGGCCTCCCTGATTATCGCGGGCTGCCTGGCCGATGTCGTGGAGGACCAGTTTGGCCGTCTGTTCCGCGATCTCGGCATCGCCGATGTCGCCTTCCTGCCGTCGCGGTCCAGCGAGGCCCTGCCGGCCATCGGCCCGGACACCCGCTATATCCTGGCCCAGCCCTATCTGGGCGCCACGGCGGCGGCGCTGGAAGCGCGCGGCGCGAAGCGGATCGATGCGCTGTTCCCGCTGGGCGAGGAGGGCACGACGGCCTGGCTGAAGGCCATCGCCGACAGTTTCGGTGTGGCGCCGGCACTGTTCAACCGCATCACGGAAGCGCCGCGCCAGCGGGCGCTGAGTGCCATGGCGCATTACCGCCCCTGGCTGGAAGGCCGGAAAATCTTCCTGTTCCCCGATTCGCAGCTGGAAGTGCCGCTGGCGCGCTTCCTGTACCGCGAGGCCGGCGCGCGGATCGTCGAGGCCGGCAGCCCCTACCTGCACCGCGAGCATCTGGCGGGCGAACTGGCGCTGCTGCCGGACGATGCCGCCCTGTCCGAGGGGCAGGATGTGGACCGTCAGATCGACCGCTGCCTCGCCGCCGATCCCGACCTCATCGTCTGTGGCATGGGGCTGGCCAACCCGTTCGAGGCCGAGGGGCATGTGACCAAATGGTCCATCGAATTCGCCTTCACCCCGATCCAGGGCTATGAGCAGGCTGGCGACTTGGCGGAGCTGTTCGCGCGGCCGCTGATGCGCGACGTCATCCTCTCCGGCACGCGGCGTCCGGCGCCGGGAGGTGCCGCATGAAGCTGTCCATGTGGACCTATGAGGGGCCGCCACATGTCGGCGCCATGCGCATCGCCGCCTCGATGAAGGGCGTTCATTACGTGCTGCACGCGCCGCAGGGCGACACCTATGCCGATTTGCTGTTCACCATGATCGAGCGCCGGCCCTCGCGCCCGCCGGTGACCTACACCACCTTCCAGGCGCGCGATCTGGCCGGTTCCACGGCGGACATCTTCAAGACGGCCTGCCGCGAGGCGGTCGAGCGCTACCGGCCCGACACTTTGCTGGTGGGTGCTTCCTGCACGGCGGAGTTGCTGCAGGACGATCCGGGCGGCCTCGCGCGCACGCTGGATGTTGGCGTGCCGGTCGTGCCGCTGGAGCTGCCTTCCTACCAGAAGAAGGAACATTGGGGGGGCGCCGAGACCTTCTACCAGATCATCCGCACGCTGGCGGGCAACCGCGAGCGCCCGGCGGATATCGCGCCCAACAGCTGCAACATCCTGGGGCCGAGCGCACTGGGCTTCCGCAATCGCGACGATGTGACGGAAATCACCCGCTTGCTGGAGCGTAACGGGCTGGATGTCCGGGTCGTCGCCCCGCTGGGCGCCACGCCGGCCGATATCGCCCGGCTGCCCGAGGCCGCCTTCAACATCGTGCTCTATCCGGAGATTGCCGATACCGCCGCACGCTGGCTGAAGAAGACCTATGGCATGCCCTTCACCAGCACGGTGCCGATCGGGGTGCACGCGACGCGGCTCTTCCTGGCCGAGGTCCGCGCGCTGGCCGGACTGGCAGAGATGGATGAGGGCGATGACGGGACGGACCGGATGACCTGGTACGCCCGCTCCATCGACAGCAACTACCTCACCAACAAGCGGGTCTTCGTGTTCGGCGATGCCAGCCACGCCATCGCCGCCGCGCGGATCGCCGCGGAGGAGATGGGCTTCAAGGTCTGCGGCCTTGGCACCTACATGCGGGAATTCGCCCGCGAGGTACGCGCCGCCGCCGCCGATCTCGGCGTCGAGGCGCTGATCAGCGACGATCATCTGGAGATCGAGCGCGCGATCATCGAGGCGCGGCCCGAGCTGGTACTGGGCACGCAGATGGAGCGGCACATCGCCAAGCGGCTGCGGGTGCCGTGTGCCGTCATCTCCTCGCCCGTCCATGTGCAGGATTTCCCGGCGCGCTATTCCCCGCAGATGGGCTTCGAGGGCGCGAACGTGATCTTCGACAGCTGGGTCCATCCGCTGATGATGGGGCTGGAGGAGCATCTGCTGCAGATGTTCCGTGACGATTTCGAGTTCAACGACGATGCCCAGGCCTCGCACCTGCATGCGGTGTCCCCGTCTGCGTCCCCGTCCGCTTCGGTGGCTGCCGAGGAGGAAGAGGCAGCCCCCGTTCCGGCGCAAGGCACGGCGGAAGACGATATGGCGCTGTGGACCAGCGACGCCGAGAAGGAACTGCGGAAGGTGCCGTTCTTCGTGCGCGGCAAGGCGCGGCGCAATACCGAGCTGTTTGCCGAGAGCAAAGGCATTCACCCCATCACCGTGGAGACGCTGTATGACGCGAAAGCCCATTTCGCCCGCTGACAGCACCCCGGTCCGGGTGGTGCTGGTCACGCTGGACAATCACATGACCGCCGCCGTCGATGGCGCGCGTCACATGCTGGCGGCTGACCTGCCGGGCCTGCGGCTCAGCGTCCATGCCGCGACCGACTGGGCCGAGAATCCGGCCAGCCTGGAGCGTTGCCGCGCGGCGATCCTGGAAGGCGACATCGTCATCGTCTCGATGATCTTCGTGGAAGAGCATGTCCGCGCCATCGCCGATGTGCTGGAAGCGCGGCACCGCGAGTGCGACGCCATGGTGTGCTGCATGTCGGCGGGCACGGTTATGAAATATACATCCATGGGCCGGTTCCGCATGGGCGAGCCGCAGAAGGGCCCGCTGGCGCTGCTGAAGAAGCTGCGCGGCGGCAGTTCGCGCGGCGGGCGTGACAGCGGCAAGACGGCCGGCGAACGCCAGCTTGCCATGCTGCGCCGCCTGCCGAAGCTGCTGCGCTGCATCCCCGGCACGGCGCAGGATGTGCGCAATTACTTCCTGACCCTGCAGTACCGCATTGCCGCCTCGGACGAGAACATCGCCAACATGGTGCGTCTGCTGGTCGGCAAATATGCCAAGGATGCGCGCGCCGGGCTGCGCGGCAACGTTACCGCCGCCGACCCGGTGGAATATCCGGAGCAGGGGCTCTACCACCCCGATATCGAGCCGCGCGTGACCACCCGCCTCGCCGACCTGCCCCGGCTGGAAGAGGCTAGAGGCACCATCGGCCTGCTGCTGATGCGCACCTATATCCTGTCCGGCGATACCGGCCATTACGACGCGGTGATCCGGGCGCTGCAGGCCCGCGGCTTCCGCGTGGTGCCGATCTTCGCCAGCGGCCTCGACATGCGCGGTGCCATCGACCGCTTCTTCCTGGACGCCAGGACCGGCGCGCGGATCGACGCGCTGTGTTCGCTGACCGGCTTCTCGCTGGTCGGCGGGCCGGCCTACAGCGATGCGCCGGCCGCAGCGGAAACGCTGGCGCGGCTGGACGTTCCCTATCTTTCCGCCTTCGTGACCGAGTTCCAGTCGCGCGAAGGCTGGCAGGCCTCCTCGCAGGGGCTGACCCCCATCGAGACGACGCTGATGGTGGCGATCCCGGAGCTGGACGGCGCCACCGCCTCCATGGTCATCGGCGGTCGTTCGGATGGTGCCGGTACCGCTTCCGCCTGCATCTGTTCGCGCAAGATGGGCACCTGCCCGTCGGGCCGGGCCTGCATGCGGCCGGACGAGGAGCGCGTGGCGCTGCTGGCCGACCGCCTCGCCGCGCTGGCCGGGCTGCGCCGCAAGGACCGCGCCGAGCGCCGCATCGCCGTCACCCTGTTCAACTATCCGCCCAATGGCGGCAATGTCGGCACCGCGGCCTTCCTGTCGGTGTTCGAGAGCCTGCTGGAAACCATGCGGCGGCTGCGGGATGAGGGCTATGACGTGGAGGTGCCGGACAGCGCCGAGACGCTGCAGCGCATGATCCTGGAAGGCAATGCCGCCACCCATGGCACCGAGGTCAATGTCCATGCGGTGATCCCGGCGGACGATCATGTGCGGCAGGAACGGCATCTGGCGGAGATCGAGGCGCATTGGGGGCCGGCGCCGGGCCGGGTGCTCAGCAACGGGCGCGGCATCTTCGTGCTGGGCCGCCAGTTCGGCAAGCTGCTGGTCGGCATCCAGCCCTCGTTCGGGTACGAGGGCGATCCGATGCGGCTGCTGTATGAGGGCGGCTTCGCGCCGAACCACGCCTTTGCTGCCTATTACACCTATCTGCGCGACGGCTTCCGCGCCGATGCGGTGCTGCATTTCGGCACCCATGGCGCGCTGGAATTCATGCCGGGCAAGCAGGTCGGCATGTCGGGGCGCTGCTGGCCGGACCGGCTGCTGGGGGCGCTGCCGAATTTCTATCTCTATGCCGCCAACAACCCGTCCGAGGGCGCCATCGCCAAGCGCCGGTCGGCGGCCACGCTGATTTCCTACCTGACGCCGCCGGTCACCCAGTCCGGCCTCTATAAGGGGCTGAGCGAGCTGAAGGCGAGCCTCGACCAGTACCGTTCGCTGCAACCAGACGCGATGGCGGAACGCACGCGGCTGTTTGCATTGCTGGAGACGCAGGCGGCCGCACTCGATCTGGGCGGGCGGGAGCCGGGGCTGGCCGCGGAACTCTATGTGCAGCGGCTGGTCGCCGAAATCACCGAGCTGGAATACACGCTGATCCCGCACGGGCTGCACGTTGCCGGGCGCGGCCTCGGTGCGGAGGAGCGGGCGGAGATGCTGACCCACGCCGCCGGCACGATGCCGGAACTGGCGGAGAATCCGGCCCTGTCCGACCTGGTGCAGGTCATCGTCGCCGATGATGAGGCGCGGCTCGCGCGCTTCATGGCGGGCGTGAAGGTGAAGGCGGAAACACCGCTGGCCGAGGCCATTGGCCGGCTGGTGGCGCTGAATATCGGCCTGGCCATGAATGAGGAGCTGGACGGGATCGTCCGGGCGCTGGATGCGCGCTTCGTGCCGCCCTCGCCCTCGGGCGATGTGCTGCGCACGCCGGACCTGCTGCCGACCGGACGCAACCTGCATGGTTTCGACCCCTTCGGTATCCCCAGCGCCTTCGCGCTACAGGATGGCGCGCGGCAGGCCGCCTTGGTGCTGGAACATTACATGAAGGGCAACGCCCGGCTGCCGGAGACGGTCGCCATCGTTCTGTGGGGCACCGATAACCTCAAGACCGGCGGCGCAGCATTGGCGCAGGCGCTGGCGCTGATGGGCGCGCGGCCGCGCCATGACGCCTATAACCGGGTCTGTGGCGCCGAGCTGATCCCGCTGGAAGAGTTGAAGCGTCCGCGCATCGACACGGTCATCACCTTGTCGGGCATCTTCCGCGACCTGCTGCCGATCCAGGCCAGCATGCTGGCCGAGGCCAGCTATCTGGCGGCGATGGCGGACGAGCCGGCGGAGTGGAACTTCATCCGCAAGCATGCGCAGGCCTATTGCGCGGCGCATGGCTGCGAGACCGAGGCGGCGGCCTACCGCGTCTTCACCAATGCTGACGGTGCCTATGGCGCCAATGTGAACATGCTGATCGCCTCCTCCGCCTGGTCGGACGATGAGGAGATCGCCAGGACCTATACCGCGCGCAAGAGCTTCGCCATCGACCGCAAGGGCAAGACCAGCCATCAGGCCGAGGCGCTGGACGCGATCCTGGGCGAGGTGGACATGGCCTATCAGAACCTCGATTCGGTCGAGGTCGGCGTGACCACCATCGAGCATTATTTCGACACGCTGGGCGGGCTCAGCAAGGCGGTCTCGGCGGCCCGGGGCGGCGCCGACCTGCCGGTGCTGATCTCCGACCAGACCCAGGGCGAGGGCAAGGTCCGCTCGCTGGGTGAGCAGGTGGCGCTGGAAACCCGCACCCGCACGCTGAATCCGAAATGGTTCGAAGGCATGCTGCGGCACGGCTATGAGGGCGTGCAGCATATCGAGGCGCAGCTGACCAACACCATGGGCTGGTCGGCGACGACCGGCGGCGTCGATCCCTGGGTCTATCAGCAGATCGGCGAGACTTTCATCCTCGATGCGGCGATGCGCCGTCGCCTGTCCGACCTCAACCCGGCTGCCGCCGCACGCGTCGTCAGACGCCTGATGGAAGCGCATGAGCGCAACTACTGGCAGCCGGATCCCGAAACGCTGGAAGCCCTGCGGCAGGCCGGCGAGGAAATGGAAGACCGCCTGGAAGGGCTGGTCATGGAGGCAGCCGAATGAATTCCCACTCCCCCGTCATCACGCCCGGCCGGGCCGAGCAGATCGTCCGCAAGCTGCAGGAGCGCGCCGATGGCGATGGCAGCGTGCAGGTGCATCTCGACCCCACCCAGGAGATCGACGGCGCCAAGGTCTTCGCCGTCTATGGCAAGGGCGGCATCGGCAAATCGACCACCTCGTCGAACCTGTCGGTCGCCTTCTCCAAGCTGGGGCTGCGGGTGCTGCAGATCGGCTGCGACCCGAAGCATGATTCCACCTTCACGCTGACCAAGAGCCTGATCCCCACCGTCATCGACGTGCTGGAGACGGTGGATTTCCATACCGAGGAGCTGCGCCCGGAAGATTACATGGTCGAGGGCTATAACGGCGTGCAGTGCATCGAGGCGGGCGGCCCGCCGGCGGGCACCGGCTGCGGCGGCTATGTCGTCGGCCAGACGGTGAAGCTGCTGAAGGAACATCACCTGCTGGACGATACCGACGTCGTCGTCTTCGACGTGCTGGGTGATGTGGTGTGCGGCGGCTTTGCATCGCCGCTGCAGCATGCCGAGCGCGCGGTCATCGTGGCGGCCAACGATTTCGACTCGATCTTCGCGATGAACCGCATCGTCGCCGCGATCAAGGCGAAGGCGAAGAATTACGAGGTGCGGCTGGGCGGCGTGATCGCCAACCGATCGCGCGAGACCGACCAGATCGACCGCTACAACGAGGCCATCGGGCTGAAGCGGCTGGCGCATATTCCCGATTCCGACCTGCTGCGGCTCAGCCGGCTGAAGAAGAGCACCCTGTTCGAGATGGGCGACGCCGACGAGGTCGTGGGCATCCAGCGCGAATATATCCAGCTCGCCGAACGGCTGTGGGCCGGTACGCCGGCGCTGGAGGCGGAGCCGATGAAGGACCGCGACATCTTCAACTTCCTGGGATTCGAGTGAGGAGGGCCGCACGGTGACGCAGACCGACTACATCCGCAGGACCGGCGAGATCGAGCATTATTTCGACCGCACCGCGCTGGAGGCCTGGAAGCGCCTGACCGGCGACCAGCCGGTCAGCGGCATCCGCGCGACCGTGCGCAAGGGCCGGGAGGAGATGCGCAATACTCTGGCCAGCTGGCTGCCGCAGGACCTTACCGGCTGGCGCATCCTCGATGCCGGCTGCGGTGCCGGCATCCTGTCGCTGGAGCTGATGGAGCGCGGCGCCGATGTGGTCGGCATCGATCTGTCGGCGCAGATGATCAGCTTCGCCCGCAAGCGCGCCTTTGAGCGGCAGGCGGCATCTCCCGAGCTTTCGGCGCGGCGCGGATCGGTGCGGTTCGAGAGCGGCGATTTGCTGGACCCGCGCTTCGGTGATTTCGACGCTGTCGTCTCCATGGATGTGCTGATCCACTACGCCGCCGCCGATGCGACAGAGGTGCTGGAACGGCTGGCGGAGCCCACCAGCCGCAGCCTGATCTTCACGCTGGCGCCGGGGTCCTTCCTGCTGCGCGCGATGCTGGCGACGGGCACCCTGTTCCCGCGCCGCGACCGCTCGCCGGCCATCCATCCGGTCAATCCGGAGCGGGTGGTCGAACGGCTGACTGCCCGGCCCACCATGCAAGGCTGGTCCGCCGGTCGCAGCCACCGGGTCGCGGTCGGGTTCTACATCTCCCAGGCGATGGAGGTGACCCGATAATGAGCGTGGGCATCGTCAACCGCAGGATGATCGCATTCTGGCAGCGGCTGGGGACGCGCTTCATGCCGTTCGCCGACGCCGCGACGGTTGACGTGCCGCTCTCCAAACTGCTGCGGCTGGCGCTGTTCCAGGTTTCGGCGGGCTGCGTCCTCGTGCTGCTGACCGGCACGCTGAACCGGGTGCTGATCGTCGAGTTGGGCGTCTCCGTGGCGCTGGTCTCGGCGGCGGTCGCCATCCCCGTGCTGGTGGCGCCGATGCGGCTGTTCTTCGGCCACCGGTCGGATACCTACCGCTCCGTGCTGGGCTGGCGGCGCGTGCCCTATGTGTGGCTCGGCAGCCTGTTGCAGTTCGGAGGGCTGGCGATCATGCCCTTCGCGCTGCTGCTGTTGCAGTCGCAGACGCTGGGGCCGAGCTGGGCCGGGCCGGTGGCGGTGGCACTGGCCTTCATCCTGACCGGTTTCGGCCTGCACATGGCGCAGACGGCGGGGCTGGCGCTGGCCAGCGATCTGGTGCCAGCGGAAAAGCGTCCGCGCGTGGTGGCGCTGCTCTATTTCATGATGCTGGCCGGGATGATCGGCGCGTCGGGCGGCTACAGCCTGCTGCTGGCCGATTTCAACCCGATGCGGCTGATCCAGGTGATCCAGGGCACGGCGGTCTTCGTCATCGCGGTCAATGTGGTGGCGATCTGGAAGCAGGAAGCGCGCGATCCCCGGCGCACCGCGCTGGACCGCGTGACCCAGAGCTTTATGGAGGCGCTGCGGGAATATCGCAGCGATCCCGGCGTGATGCGGCTGCTGCTGGCGGTCGCGGTAGGATCGGCGGCCTTCAGCATGCAGGACATCCTGCTGGAACCCTATGGCGGCGAGATACTGGGGCTCGGCGTCAGCCAGACCACGCTGCTGACCGGGCTGTGGGCGGCGGGCACCATGCTGGGCTTTGCCTGGGCCGGCCACTCGCTGCAACGGGGGGCGCAGATGCACCGCGTCGCGGCGCGCGGCCTGCTGATTGGCATTGCCGCCTTCTCGGCCGTCATTCTCGCCTCGCCCTTGCAGCTGACGGCTTTGTTCTATGCCGGCGCGGCGGCCATCGGGCTGGGCGGCGGGCTGTTCGCGGTCAGCACCATGCTGGCCGCCATGTCGGTCTCCGCCACGGCGCAGAACGGCATCGTGGTCGGTGCCTGGGGTGCCGTTCAGGCGACCGCCATCGGGTTGGGCCTGATGGTTGCCGGACTGCTGAAGAACGGCGTCAACAGCCTGGCGCTGAACGGCATGCTGGGCGAGGCGATGAACACCGGCGCGGCCGGATATCTGGTCGTCTATCAGGCGGAAATCATCCTGCTTTTCGTGTGCCTGGCGATCATCGGGCCGCTGTCTGGCCGGCGCTATGTAAAGGCGCAGCAGGGCGATATGCGTTTTGGACTGGCGGAGATGCCCGGCTGAGGCCGGGCAAGACCGCCTAACGGGAGGAGAGGATCATGACTGGATCACTCGTAGGCAGCATCGATGTGGCACAGATGGTGCTGTACGCGTTCTGGGTGTTTTTCGCCGGGCTGGTCTGGTACCTGCGCCAGGAGGACCGGCGCGAGGGCTATCCTCTGGAGGAGGATGTGACGGGCCGCTACAACAAGAACCCGTTCCTGTTCATCCCGCCGAAGAAGACCTTCGTGCTGCCGCATGGGCACGGCACCGTTGACGCGCCGAACTTCAAGCGCGACGAGCGGCCCTTGTCCGCGCGCCGCATCGCCCCGGCGCCGGGCTATCCCATCGAGCCGGTCGGCAACCCGCTGCTGGCGGGCGTCGGCCCCGGCTCCTGGGCTGAGCGCGCGGAACGGCCGGACATCACATCGCATGGCGATGCGCGCATCGTGCCGATGCGGCTGGCCGAGGGCTTTGCCATCGCCGAGGGCGAGGTGGAGCCGCGCGGACTTCAGGTCGTCGGCTGTGACGGCAAGGTGGGCGGCACGGTCGCCGATGTCTGGGTGGACCGCGCCGAACATCTGATCCGCTATTACGAGGTGGCGGTGGGCGAGGGCAGGACGGTCCTGCTGCCGAACAATTTCGTGGTGGTCCGCCGCGGCCGTGGCGGCGTGCGCCAGCTCTATGTGCATGCGATCACCGCCGAACAGTTCGCCGATGTGCCGGCCACCGCGCAGCCCGAGACCGTGACCCTGCGCGAGGAGGACAAGATCGCCGCCTATTACGGCGCCGGCCTGCTCTACGCCCTGCGCAACCGGCAGGAGTCGGTGCTATGAGGCAGGAAGTCATCGCCCGCGAGCATGAGATCGAGCCGGTTCCGGGCCTGCCCGAGCGGCTGCCCGATGGCGAGGTGATGCTGTGGCAGGGCAAGCCCGACGCAAGGCTGGTCGCGCGCCGGGTCATGAAGAGCCGCTGGATCGGTGGCTACTTCCTCATCCTCGCGGCCTGGGCGGGCACGGCAGGCCTGTATGACGGCCAGCCGCTGGGCGGCATCCTGTTTTCCATCGCGGTGCTGATCGCACTGGCGGCGGTGCTGCTGGGGCTGCTCGAGCTGTTCGCCTGGGCGGTCGAGCGCACCACGCTTTACACCATCACCAGCGAGCGCGTGGTGATGCGCTTCGGCGTGGCGCTCTCGATGACGCTGAACCTGCCATACAATCGCGTCAGCGCGGTCTCCATCCGCCGCCTCGGCGGCAAGGCCGGAAACCTCGCCATCCAGCTGCCGCCGGGCCATCGCCTGTCCTGGCTGATCCAGTGGCCGCATGTGCGCGGCTGGCGTTTTGCCGAGCCGGAGCCGTCGCTGATCTGCCTGCCGGACGCGGATAAGGCAGGCGACATTCTGGCGCTGGCGATTGCACAGTACCGCAGCCGACATTCCGAACATCCGCGGCTGGCCACAGCACGCCCAGCCTCTGGCATGGCGGGCATCGCGGTGGCGGCGGAGTAGGAGGGGCACATGGCGCGGGTATCGCATCTCGGCTATCTCGGCGACCGCACGGGGAAGAAGCCCAATATCTTCCCGGCGAAGATCCTGGTCGCGGCCATCGCCCTGCTGGTCTTCACCGCCGGGGCGGTGCTATTCGGCCAGCTGACCGGCATCGGCACCGTGCGGGTGGACTCAGGCTCGCCCGTGGCGATCCGCGACATCGTGATCCTGCGCACGGCAGAGGACGAGGTGATCGTCCGCGATGCGGCAGGCGGTGGCGAGATTGCGCGCTACGAAACGGAAAAGGGCGGCTTCGTGCGCGGCTCCCTGCGCGCCTTCGCCCGGATGCGCCAGGTGGCGAATGTGCCGCTGGACGCCCCCTACCGGCTGATCCGGTGGGAAAGCGGACAGGTCAGCCTGTCCGACACGGCAACCGGGGAGCGCATCTATCTGGAGGCGTTCGGCCGGGACAATGCCGCCGCCTTCGCCGTGCTGCTGGAGCGCCGGGAAGGAGGCAAGCGATGATCGAGCTGCTGCGCCGCACCGAGACGCATGACTGCACGGTGGAGATCAACAACACCTTCGATGCCTTCGGCGCGCATGTGCGCTTCGATGACGGCACCATCATCCATCCCGGCGACGAGGTTCTGGTCCACGGCGCCCCGATCTCCATCCCCTATGGCGAGAGTCGCAGCTTCCAGCGCCGTGCCACGATCACGCGGGCAGGCCTGCTGGAGCGCACCTGGGCGCGCCTGACCGGCGACCTGGAGATGCTGGAACTCTGTGAATTCAGTTTCACCGAAAGGACATTGTCATGAGCGATCAAGCCATGCTGGCCGATCCGTTCTCCTCTCCCTCCGGTGCAGGGGGACGAAAGGCAGTGGTCAATGATTCGACGCGCAGCGCGCTGGTCTCCACCATGCTGTCGCCGCGCTTCTACACCACCGATTTCGAGGAGATGGACCGGATCGACATTTCCTCGGTGCGCGAGGAGTGGGACGCGCTGATGGTCCGCTTCCGGGACGACCCCAATCGCGGGCATTTCAAGCGCAACGCCGACTGGGAAGATATCGATATCGATGAGCTGCCCGACGATCTGCGCGAGGAGTTCAAGGATTTCCTGATCTCCTCCCTGACCTCGGAATTTTCCGGCTGCGTGCTCTACAAGGAGATGAAGCGCCGGGGCACCAACAAGGAAATCTGCGACCTGTTCGGCTATATGAGCCGCGACGAATCCCGCCATGCCGGCTTCATCAACGATGTACTGAAGGATTTCGGCATCGGCGTGAATATGGGCTTTCTCGCCAAGGCGAAGAAGTACACCTTCTTCAAGCCGAAATTCATCTATTACGCGACCTACCTGTCCGAGAAGATCGGCTATGCCCGCTACATCACCATCTACCGGCATCTGGAGAAGCATCCGGAGCAGCGCTTCCATCCGATCTTCAAATGGTTCAAGGAGTGGTGCAACGACGAGTTCACCCATGGCGAGGCGTTCTCGCTGATCATCCGCTCCGACCCGAAGCTGACGCGCGGGCACAACAAGCTGTGGATCAAGTTCTTCCTGCTGGCCGTGTTCGCCACCATGTATGTGCGCGACCATATGCGCCCGGCCTTCCACAGGGGCCTCGGCGTCGATATCGACGAGTACGACATGCGGGTGCTGCGGCTCACCAGCGAGATATCGAGGCAGTGCTTCCCGCTGGTGCTGGATTTCGACAATCCCGCACTGGTCGAAGGGCTGCGGCGGATGGAGCGCATCAACCAGCGGGCCCAGGCCGCTGCTGCCTCGGGCGGTATCGGCGGGCGCATCGGCAAGGCCTTCTGGGGTCTGGCCGCCGGGGTGAACTTCCTGCGCCTCTATATGATCCCCAGCGTGCCGAACACGCTGCCCGAAACCTCGCGCCTGCAGCCGATCTGGTAGGGACGCCCCATGGACCTCGCCCACCCGGTCACCGTCATTCTGATCGCGATCGCCACCTGGTGGCTGTCGACCGGTCTGGTGCTGGCGATGGTCCACCGCGCCGAGCGGGGCGGCTGGCGGCCGGTGACGGTGCTGGGGCTGATGACGCTGGCCGGGGCTGCCGGCGTGGCGCTGATGCTGGAAGGCGGGGCGAATCCCACGCCGATGGGCTCCTACACCGGCTTCATGGGCGCGCTGCTGGTCTGGGCCTGGCATGAGGTTGCCTTCCTGACCGGCGTGCTGACCGGCCGGCGCGGCGATTGCCCGCCGGGGCTGACGGGCCTCGCCCGCTTCCAGGCGGCCTGGCGGGCGGTGCGCGACCATGAGCTGGCCATCCTGGCGACCGGCATTGGCCTGTGGCTGCTGCTGGCCGAGGCGCCGAACCGGTTCGGCCTCACCGCCTTCGGCCTGCTGTGGGGCATGCGGATTTCAGCCAAGCTGCTGATCTTCCTGGGCGCGCCGCACGCAGTCAGCGACCTTATGCCGCGCGGAATTTCGCATCTGAAGAGTTATTTCAATACCGGGCGGCTGACACCGGTATTTCCTGTGCTGCTGGCGATTGCCGGCGGGCTGTTCCTGGTGCTGGTACTGGGGGCGAGCCGGGCGGTGCAGGATTATTCCACTGTTGGCCATATTCTGCTGGCGACCTTCATGGCGCTGGCGATCATCGAGCATTTGATACTTGTCGTGCCGGTCTCTGATACAGCACTCTGGCGCTGGGCTCTGCCAAGAACACAAGAGGCAAAGCCCCGAAAGGAAGCCCCGCAAGGTTCCCCGCCGCTGGACGAGATGGCGCGTCTTGGCCTCCCCCGCAAGGAACGGGCGGATGGCCGGCTGGGCATGAGCGAAACCTAGGGAGGACGGAGCGATGGATATTCAGCGGCATATGGAGCAGGCGCTTGCCACCTTGCGGACAGACGGCAATTACCGTGTGTTCGCGGAGCTGGAACGCCAGTGCGATGCCTTCCCGCGCGCGACCGTCCATGAGGGCGAGGGCGGCACCCGGGAGGTGACCGTCTGGTGCTCCAACGATTATCTGGGCATGGGGCAGCATCCGGTGGTGACGGAGCGGATGACGGAGATCATCCGCAAGTGCGGCGCCGGCGCCGGCGGCACGCGCAACATCTCGGGCACCAACCACTATCACGTGATGCTGGAGCGCGAGCTGGCCGACCTGCACGGCAAGGAGGCGGCGCTGATCTTCACCTCCGGCTATGTCTCCAACTGGGCGTCGCTGGGCACGCTGCTGTCGAACATTCCCGGCATCATCGTCTATTCAGACGCGCTGAATCACGCCTCCATGATCGAGGGCATCCGGCATTCGCGCTGCACCAAGCGGGTCTTCCGGCACAATGACTACCGCCATCTGCGCGAGCTGATGGCCGCCGACGATCCTGCCGCGCCGAAGATGGTCGCCTTCGAGAGCGTCTATTCGATGGATGGCGATATCGCGCCGATCAAGGAGATCTGCGACGTCGCCGACGAATTCGGCGCCATCACCTATCTGGACGAGGTGCATGCGGTCGGCATGTACGGCCCGCGCGGCGGCGGCGTTGCCGAGCGCGAGGGGCTGATGGACCGGCTGACCGTCATCGAGGGCACACTTGGCAAGGCGTTCGGCGTGATGGGCGGCTACATCACCGGCTCCGCCACGCTGATCGATTTCGTGCGTTCCTTCTCTTCGGGCTTCATTTTCACCACCGCCCTGCCGCCGGCCCTGGCCGCCGGGGCGACCGCCGCGATCCGCCATCTGAAGACCAGCGGCCTGGAGCGCCGGAAGCACCAGGAAGCGGTCGCCAAGGTGCGCGCCGCGCTGGACCGAAAGGGCATCCCGCACATGCCCAACCCCAGCCATATCGTGCCGGTGATGGTCGGCAATGCGGCGAAGTGCAAATGGCTCTCCGACGTGCTGATGCGCGACTACGCCATCTATGTGCAGCCGATCAACTATCCGACGGTGCCGGTGGGCACGGAGCGGCTGCGCATCACGCCGACGCCGCTGCACACCGACGCGGATATCCGTCATCTGGCCGAGGCGCTGAGCGCGCTGTGGTCGCAATGCGCGCTGTCGCGGGCCGTGGCCTGAGCAGAGCCGGCCTGATCGCGGCGCTATCTCCATGAACGGGGGAGACATCATCATTCCGGCGGTTGCCGGGGATGGTTCCCTCTATCCGGTGGAAAAGATGCAGGCCCATATAGACGGGGTCCTGCATCTTGCCGTGTCCGTCTTCGTGTTCGACGGTGATTTGTTGCTGGTCCAGCGCCGTGCCGCCGGCAAGTATCACTGCCCCGGCCTGTGGGCCAACAGCTGCTGCACCCATCCCAACTGGAACGAATCGCTGGAGATGTCCGCCGCGCGGCGCCTGCGGGAGGAGCTTGGCATCACCCTGCCGCTGACCCGCCATGCCACGGTCGAGTACAACGCGCCGGTCGGCCGCGGGCTGCGCGAGCATGAGCGGGTGACCTTCTTCAGCGGCCAGGCCGACCGCCGGCAGCTGGAGGTCGCGCCGGCGCCGGCCGAGGTCGAGGCGGTGGACTGGATCGATCGCTTCGAGCTGCGGCGCGCGGTGCTGAACCGGCCTGAGCGTTTCGCGCCCTGGCTGCGGATCTATCTGGAGCTGTTCCCCACACTGGATCTCGGGCAGTCCCTGCCGGCCTCCTCCTGAGCGCCGGCTTTCTTTTCCCGGTCACAACGAATCTGCATAAAAAAGGGGGGAGCCCGAAGGCTCCCCCAGAAGGCGACAAGAGGGAGGGAGTTCCTCAGTCGCTGGCTGATTTCTGTGCGCCCGGAATGGCGGCCAGGGCCGTGCCCGCAGGGGCGGGGATGGCACTCTGCCGGCCCGGTGCCAGGGTCTGGGTCGTGCCCGGCTGGTAGGTCGAGAAGTCCGGCACGTCGGTTGCCCCCTTCTTGCCCAGCGAGTCGCGGTAGGCATCCATCATCGAGGCGCCGTAGAGCGGCTTCTGCACGCCATTGTGGCAGGTGCCGCAGCCGACCTTGAAGACATCGCCCTCCGGCCCCTTGCGGGTATCCGGGAAGACCGGAGTCAGCCCTTCCATGTAAGTCAGGTTCAGGGCGCGGGTCATCTGGATGCCATGCCAGGCGGTCACGCGCTGCGGCGGGCTCTGGTCCCAGTCGTTGAAGGCGCGGGAATTGTGGCAGGTCATGCAGTTGGCGCCGAGCGATTCCGACATGTGCATCATCAGCGACCAGGTGCCCTCGGTCTCCTTGACCCCGGCCGGATTGGTGCCGGACGGCAGGGCGGTCAGCGTATGCACGCGGATCGGCTTGTCGTTCAGCAGGTAGTCCATCAGCGCGTTCTGCGGCAGCGAGCTGTTGCCGGCGAATTTCGCCACGACATTCTGTCCGGCCCGGTTCTGGGTCATGTTGCCCGCTGGCTTCGGCTCCATGTCCTTGTACCAGTAGGACACCGGCACTGCCTGCCCGCGATGGCAGGTGTAGCAGGTCGCCCCGGTGGCGCCGACATGGCTGTTCCAGTCGGTGTTGATGGTCTGCGTCATCTGGATCATGCGCCGGGCCACCACCTTGGTATAGACCTCGTCGGAGGCTAGGTTCTCCGGGTTGTGGCAGTAGTTGCAGCCGGCTTCCGGCGCCACCCATTCGGTGATCGAGGCCATGAACTGGTTGAACTGATCGTCCGACAGGTCACCCAGCACCTGGACATTTTCATAGATGGTGCCGGCCTTGTCGCCGTCCGGGCTGGCTTCCCAGGGGGCGGGCGGGGCGACATTGGCCGCCTTCAGCGCCTCCTGCTTCTCGACATCGCGGTGGACGAACATGCCCGTGCCGCGATAGCCGACCTGCTCGGTCTGCACCGGCGGGGCGTCCCAGCCGGCGCCGACGAAGCTGGCAATGGCGAGGAGGGTTCCGGCGGAAGCCGCAAAGGGGATCCACAGATTCATCGCCTGTCTCCTTACCGGGCCGGATCGACGACGCCCGGATAGATATCCGGAAGCGGCGAGACGAGGCCGTGATTGATGCCCCACAGGTACCAGTTATCCACGACGGTACCGGTGAGCAGGATGCCGATGCCGCCGGTCAGCGGCGTCAGGATGGCGAACCACCAGGCCCAGCGATGGACCGATTCCATGGTGGCGTTGAAGCCCATGGTCCAGCGCCAGAACAGCGCTGCCCGCTCCGAGGCCGTGCCGCGGTCGGTGATCTGCTCCAGCTCGCGCTCGCCGCCATATTTGCCGACGGCCAGGATGGTGGCGCCATGCATGGCGAACAGCAGGACCGAGCCGTACAGGAACACGATCGACAGGCAATGGAACGGGTTGTAGTAGAGGTTGCCGTAGCGGATCGAGAAGGCCGCCGTCCAGTCGAGATGGGGGAAGATGCCGAACGGCACGGCTTCCGAGAAATTGCCCATCAGCAGCGGCCGGATGAAGCCCAGCACCAGGAACAGCCAGATGGCCGAGGCGAAGGCCCAGGCGATATGGGTGCCCATCTCCAGCTGGCGGGCGCGGCGATAGACCCGGACCCACCACAGGATGACCGACAGCGTCAGGAAGAAGCCGGCGATCAGCCACCAGCCGCCTTCCGCCAGCGGCGGCAGTACCTTCAGCCCGTATTCGGCTGCCGGTGGCTCAAGGCCCAGCCAGAACAGCTGGCGCACGAACTCGATCGGGTCCCAGCCGACCGAGGCCAGCATGTTGAGACCGATGATCTCGAAGCCGATCAGGCCGAACACCAGCGACAGGGTGCCGAGATAGCCCAGATAGATCGGGCCGATCTGGGCATTGCCGATCTTGCCGATCCAGCGGACGAAGAAGGGTTTGCCGGTGCGCGGGCTGTCGCCACGCGGCAGGGGCATGCCCTCCTCGGCGGGGCCGCTGACCTGCACGGCGGTGATGATATTCTGATATTGGCTCATGAACATGGTACGGCCCTCCTCAGAACCAGACCGGCAGGTTCAGCCACCAGTTCCACCATTGCGGCCAGCCCTGGTTCCAGAACGGCCCGCTGATGACGATGCAGACCGCGCTCCAGAAGCCGGCATTCAGGGCCAGGATCAGACCCAGCCGGTGAATGCCCAGCGTGCCGATCGAATAGCCAATGATGTCGCGGAAGAAGGTGTCCTCATGCTCCGGCGTCTTCACCTCGGCGCGGGTACCCGGCTCGTCGCGCGACTCGCCCGGATTGGCGGCCGACAGGATCAGCCCGCCATGCAGTGCCAGCGCCAGCGTCGTGGTGAAGAAGAACGACACCGCGATCATGTGCGCCGGGTTGTAATGGAAGTGCAGATACTGGTAGCCGACGTTCGACACCCAATCGAGATGACTGAAGATGCCGTAGGGGAAGCCATGCCCCCAGGCGCCCAGCAGCAGCGGCCGGAAGACGACCAGGGTGGCGTAGGCGAAGATTGCGAAGGAAAAGGCGAAGGGCACGTGATAGCCGATGCCCAGCTTCCGGCAGATCTCGACTTCGCGCAGCGCCCAGGAAATGAAGGCGCCCAGCGCGCAGATGGTGATGATCTGCCACAGCCCGCCTTCCTTCAGTGGGGCCAGAGCCAGGCCATAGGAAATGTCGGGCGGGGCGATGGAAATCTGCCAGATGTTCCAGGTCGGCCCCAGTGCCGCGCCATAGATGATGAGGGCGGTGCCCAGGGCCGCGAAGAAGGCCGTGGTCACGCCAAAGAAGCCGACGTAGAACGGGCCCACCCAGAAATCGAACAGATCTCCTCCGAGCAGCGTTCCGCCGCGCACGCGATATTTGCGTTCAAAACTCAGCAGCGCCATGGTGCGTCTCCTCCGGAGCTGTTCAGCCGGCTGGCGATACCAGTCGTTCTTATTGAGGGCTGATGGCGGGCGGGGCCGATTGCGCGACCGCGCCCGCCACCATCGCGGTTTTCAGCCGATGCGCCGCAGATCCACGTCCTGAGAGAGGGTCTGCTCCGACATGCTGGACTGAAGGGGCTTGCCTTCCAGCCAGTTGAAGCGGTCCGTGCTCAACAGGATGAAGTGGATCAGGATCGCGAGGGTGAAAAGAAATGCGGACAGTGCGACCAGCGCCTTGCGCGGATCGAACATGAGCCAGATTCTCCACATGTCCCGTCCTCCTATGCGATCATCGACAGCAGCGTCCGGGCCGTCTCGGTAGCGCCTTCAAGAGACGCGTAGCCGTTCGGCCCCGGGATCCAGGGGCGCCACATCCAGACCAGGATATGCGCGACGATCGCAATCGCCGTGAATATCATGAAGCCTTGGATGAAGAAGCCGTGGACCTCGCGTGCTTCACTTTCGGTCAGACCCGAAAGCGAAACGTTTGATGAGTCCGCCATCAAATTCACCTCCTTGCCTCGAATGCCGCGGCACCCCCGCGGCCGGGTTCGGGATGGTCCTCCAGGGAAGGCCGCCCCGAGGCTTCACCGGCGTCGAGGACACCGGCGAATGTGCGGGCTATGCGTGGAACGCGTAGCCGACAACGGCGTGGGCCGAGGCGCGGGCCTCGGCGAAAACGGATTGGCCGGGGGCATCGTCCCCGTGCCGGAACACGCGGCCGATCCGGGCCGCCATGGCGACCAGGAGGCACAGCGGATAGACCAGCAGCAGCAGCCTGCCCATCGTGACGCGATCCGATTCGCGGTCACGGTGGTAACTCCGCACGGATTGTCCGTTTTCTGTCGCAGAGATCATGATGTTGCCTCCCTTCGGATCAGGCCTTCTGTCATCGGGGCGTTGCTCATGCGTAGGCTCCGATGGATTGCGCGGCATGATCGACATGCCGCTTGGCGACTTCCGCCGCATCGAGGCGACGTGCCTCGCGCTCGGCGGCGTCGCGCAGACGTTTGGCGGCGGAAATCCGCGCCAGAACCGGTTCCCTGTTGATGCGGTCGGCCAGTGCCGCATGGGCCTCGTCGGTCCAGGGCAGCTCGCCCTGCGGACGGGCGGCGGTCGCCTCGATGGCGTCTAGCTCATTGGCGTGCGGCAGGATGTCGAACAGCACGTCGAACAGGGAATTGCAGACTTCCTGGATCATCCAGGACGCCCCGGAATAGCCCATGACCGGCGTGCCGGTGTGGCGCCGCACGATGGCACCGGGGTAGGACAACTGGATGAACCGCCCGCGCCCCCTGGTCTCGGCCAGGTACATGCGCTCGTTGAAGGAGCCGAACAGGATCATCGGCGTCTTCGACAGGGTGAGGTCGCGGACCGACACATTGTCGGTCTTCGCGCCTGGCTTGCGCGGCACCGCGAAGCTGCAGGGCAGGCCCATTTCCTCTTCCAGGAAGAACCGCACGCCGCGCGTATAGGTCTCGTTGGCGACGATGGCGAAGCTGGCGGTGGCGAAGAAATCCTGGGTGACGGAGCGCCACAAATCCCACAGCGGCTTCAGCGTGGTGTGCTTCTCGCGCGTGATGAAGGGCTCCGGGTCGAGGCCCAGCAGTTCGCCCAGCTGGCGCAGGAAGGATGTGGTGGACTGGATGCCGATGGGCGCCTGCAGATAGGGCCGGTCCAGCGTCTCGCACAGCAGCCGGCCGAATTCGCGGTAGAGGCAGATATTCACCTCGGCATCGGCCAGCCGGCGCACATCGTCCACATGGCTGCCGAGCGGGAAGATCATGTTGATCTCCGCGCCGATGCCTTCCACCAGCCGGCGGATTTCCGCCAGGTCGGAGGGCATGTTGTAGGTTCCGTAGATCGGCCCGATGATGTTGACCCTGGGCTTTGCCCCTTCCGCGCGCTTGCGCGCCGCCGGCACCTTGCCGCCCTTGGGTCCGAACTCGGTCCACAGCCATTTCATCGCGCGGTCGGCGCTCTGCCACTGGTCCTCGTCGATGGTGCGCGGCAGGAAGCGCACGATGTTGGAGCCCTCGGGCGTCACGCCGCCGCCGATCATCTCGGCGATGGAGCCGGTGACGACCACCGCCGGCAGGTCGGGGTCCAGCGCCTGGCGGGCGCGCTTCATGGCGCCCTCGGTGCCGTGCTGGCCCAGCTCGTCCTCGGACAGGCCGCTGACCACGATGGGCAGTTCATGCGGCGGCAGCGCATCGGTGTAGTGCAGCACCGAGGTGACCGGCAGATTCTCGCAGCCTACCGGCCCGTCGATGATGACCTGCAGCCCCTTGATCGCGGTGAAGGCATAGACGCTGCCCCAGTAGCCGCCGGCCCTGTCATGGTCGAGGATCAGCATCCGACGCTCTCCCCACTGTCCACGGCGTTGCGCGACTGTCTGGTGCGCGCGGCGTATTTCTTGCGGTAGGCGCTGCGATCCTCCGGTACGTCCTGCCAGATGCCCGCCGTGTCGCCGCTGCCCACCCCCTCGAAGAAGGCGTTCATGGCGTCGAACCGGGACTTGTTGGCGATGGCGGCGTTGATGACCGCCGGCAGGGAGGCGACGCCCGCCGGGCCCATCAGTGGCCGGGCCGAGATCAGGTTGGTGAAGTACAGCGCCGGGATCGCCGCTTCCTTCGCCTTCTGAACCACCGGGGTGGTACCGATGGCGAGGTCGGGGCGGAATTCCTCGAAGGCGGCGATGTCCTGCTCCAGCGAGGCGCGGAACCGCAGCTCCACACCCTTTGCCGCCAGCCATTCGGCATCGGCAGCATTGTATTTCGTCTTCGGGCAGGCGGTGCCGACATAGCGCAGATCGGCGCCCAGCTCGACCAGTAGCCGGCCGACCAGCAGCTCGGAACCTTCATAGCCCGACAGGGTGATCCGGCCCTTGATGCGGTTGCCGGCCAATGCGGCCCCGATGGCGCCGCGCATAGCGTTGCGGCTGGCATCGATCTTCGCTTGGGCAACGCCGCAGGCAGCGCCGATGGCCGACAGCCAGGCATCCGTCCCCTCCAGCCCGACCGGGGCGGAGCCGACGATATCGCGGCCCGCCGCCGTGAATTCGCGGAAGCTGGCGGTGTAGAAGGGATGGATGCCGGCCACCACCGCGCAGTCCAAAGCACCATAGAGATCGCGCCATTCCCGCACTGGCACGGTCGGTCCGGCGGCCAGCCCCATCGGGTCCAGCATCGCGCCGATGACCACCGGATCGGCCGGGAACACCTCGCCCACCAGCGTCACGGTCGGCTTGTCCTGCCGGTTGCCGCGCGGGCGCTGCACCGGCCCGGACGCGGCTTCCTGCCGCGCATAGGCCAGCATGGCGCCGGATAGCACATCCTTCGCCTCGGCATGGGTCGGCACGCCGAAGCCCGGCACGTCGATCCCGACGATGCGCACGCCGTTGATATCCTTCGGCAGCATCTGCAGCGGCACGCCCGAGGCGGTGGGCACACACAGATTGGTGACGATCAGCGCGTCGAACTTCGCCGGATCGGCCATCAGATGGACGGCATCCACGATGTCCTCGTACAGCTTGCCGGTGACCAGCGTCTCCGAGCTGAAGGGCACATAGCCGACCGACCGCTTCGCGCCATAGAAGTGCGAGGTGAAGGTCAGGCCATACACGCAGCAGGCCGATCCCGACAGGATAGTGCCGACGCGGCGCATGCGCAGCCCGACGCGCAGCGAGCCGAAGGCCGGGCACATGGATTGCGGCTGGTCGTGCGGGCCTTTCGGATAGTCGGTCTCGAACCGGTCCATCAGCGCGTCGTTGCCGGCGGCGCGGGCGGCCGCCCTGGACAGTTCCGCCCCGCCATGACAGCCGGCAGCGCTGCTGTCCGCGACCGGTGAAGCGGTATCGCGGAGCGTGTCGCGGTCAAGCTGGAGGGTGAGGTCGTCCATAAGATGTGCCTCGGCTCAGACGGTGTCGTAGATGACTTCGAGGGACGGCTTGTTCAGCGCGCCGGCCGGGCACATGTCTTCCGCCGTGGCCGGAATGAGCCTGTAATCGGCACCGGTCTGGCTGGAGTCGAACAGCCCCAGCAGCCCGTCCTGGTCGAGTGGCGTCGGCAGAACCGGCGGGGCTTCCGCGAGGTTGATCGATAATGCCTCGAACAGCGGGCCCCATTGCGAATCGGGCGAGCCGATGATCTGGTAATTGGCGCTCTTGCGGCGGATATCCTCGTCCTGCGGAATCGCCGCCAGGACCGGGATGCCGACCGCCTCTGCGAAGGCCTGCGCCTCGCCGGTGCCGTCATCCTTGTTGATGACCAGCCCGGCGACGCCGACATTGCCGCCCAGATTGCGGAAATACTTCACCGCCGAGCAGACATTGTTGGCGACATAGAGTGATTGCAGGTCGTTCGAGCCGACGACGACGACCTTCTGGCACATGTCGCGGGCGATCGGCAGGCCGAAGCCGCCGCACACCACGTCGCCCAGGAAGTCGAGCAGGACATAGTCGAAGTCCCAGTCGTGGAAGCCCAGCTTCTCCAGCGTCTCGAAGCCGTGGATGATGCCGCGCCCGCCGCAGCCGCGCCCGACTTCCGGGCCGCCCAGCTCCATGGCGAACACGCCGTCGCGCTTGAAGCAGACATCGGAGATGCTGACCTCCAGCCCGGCTTCCTTGCGCTGCGAGGCGGTCTGGATGATGGTCGGGCAGGCGCGCCCGCCGAACAGCAGCGAGGTGGTGTCGCTCTTCGGGTCGCAGCCGATCAGCAGCACCTTCTTGCCCAGCCGCGCCAGCATGTAGGACAGGTTGGCCAGCGTGAAGCTCTTGCCGATGCCGCCCTTGCCGTAGATCGCGATGATCTGGGTTTCCTTGGTCACCGGGCCGGTTGCCGGGGCATCGGGCTCGATGGCGGCTTCCGCGCGCAGATCCTGGTGCATGTCACGGCGGGCAGCGGCGCCTGTGTCGAGTTTCATGCGGCATTCCTCCAGTCGATCACCATTTTCAGGCAGCTTCGGTCGGTGAAGGCTGTCCGATAGGCGGTCTGCGCCTGTTGTGGCGCTGCGTGATGGGTGATGAGGCCGGCCAGCGACAGGCGCTGCGCCTCGATGAGGCTCAGCACGGCCTGGATGTCGGCGGGCCGGAACTCGGCGGCGATGGAAACGGAAATCTCGCGCATGAAAGCCGGCACGAAGCCGAAGGACACGCGCTCGCCATAGAAGCCGGCCAGCACCACCTCGCCACCCTTACCGAGGCGGGCGATGGCGGCATCGAGGGCGGCCATATTGCCGCTGGCCTCGATGGCGGCGGCATAGCGGCCAGACACATCCTCCGACGGATCGATAACCGGATAGAGCCCGCCGCTGTCGCGGCGCTCGGAGGCGGTCTCCCAGACGGTCGGCGGCTCGTGGCCCTGCGCGGTGATGATGCGTGCTGCTAGCCGCCCGACGACGCCATGGCCGATCACCAGCCCCGGTGCCTGGCGGGCCCTGCTGACGGCATTGTGCGCCGTAGCGGCCAGGGCCAGCAGGGTGGCCTCCTCGGCGATCTGCGGATCGACCGGCACGGTGCGCGCGCCGGCAACGACCAGCCGCGCCGCGTTGGCGCCGAACAGGCCAGCCGCGTCGGTATAGCAGCTGGCGCCGGGTACGAAGATCGTCTCGCCTACACGCCGCCCGGAAGCGGGGCCGGCCTCGATCACCCGCGCTACCGACTCATAGCCGGGAACCAGCGGGTAGCCCATGCCAGGGAAGCTGGGCATGGCGCCTTCATAGAGGAGTTTTTCGGTGCCGGTGGAAATGCCGCTGAACAGGGTTTCAGCAACGACATCGCCTTCACCGGGCCGGCTGAGCGACACGCGCCGGACGTCGAGCGTCCCAGGCCTCTCGAAAACGATAGCGTCGGTTTGCATGACTTGTGTCCTTTCGGACAGCAGAAACCCAAATGCGTACTGTCATAGTAAATTTACATTTAAGAGTGTCAATTAATATTTACACATTAAGGATGGAATCTGCCGTCAACGGCGCGCAACAATCAGCGTTGCGAGTAGCGGATTGGCGGTCTGTACGATGCGGGGCGCCTGGAATCCGGCCTCTGTCAGCAGGGCCATGATGTCGCCCGTGCCGCGGCAGCGACCGGACCCCATGGCGAGGAAGTAGAGCGAGAAATAGCTGGCCGCGAGGCGTGCGCCCTCTGACGGGCCGGCCATCGCTTCCGCCACCACCAGATGCGTGCCGGGCTTCAGGGAGCGGTGCAGGTTACCGAGGATGCGGCGGGCCCGGTCATCATCATGGTCGCACAGGATGCGGATCAGGGTGACGCAGTCGGAATCATTGGGGAGGGGAGTTTGGACGAAGTCGCCGCCCTGCACGCGGCTGCGGCCCGCCAAGCCCTGTTCAGCCAGATGCTGTTGCGCCCGTTCCGCGACGGCGGGCAGGTCGAACAGCCGTAATTCGAGCGCAGGATGCGCCCCGCCGGCCTCGGCCAGGAAGGCGCCATCGCCGCCGCCGATATCCAGCAGGCAGCGATACCGGCTGAAATCATGCGCGCCCAGCACGCAATCGGCGATCATCGCCTGGCTGAGCCGCATGAGGGATGAATAGGGGGCCACCGCTGCCGTATCCAGCCCGGCGGCATCCCCGCCGCGCGCATAGGCCCAGAAGCGGGCAAGCTCGGTGTCGCCTGCCGTGCCGCGCAGCAGCCCGTCGAGATCGCCGAGGTCACGGTAGAAAATGTCATGGTGGCGGATCATCGCGGCCAGCCCGGCATCGCCCGCGATCACCGCGCCGGCATCGTCCAGCATCCAGAAATCCGGCGCCATCTCGCGGACCAGCGCCAGCCGTTCGGCCTGCTCCAGCAGCAGCCGCAGCCGCGCGGGATCGAGGCCGCAGGCCTGTGCCAGCGCGCCGGTCGTCTGGCCGCCATCTGCAAGCAGGCCGAACAGGTCCAGCCGCACGCAGCTGCCGAGGATCTGGCTGTGGACGAAACCGGCGGTCAGCCGGAACAGATGGTTGGCCTTGCGGTTGGCGATCCATCGGGCAACTGGCAGGCGGGCCATCAGCCGCCGGAAGCCGGGCGAGCCGATCTGGCGATTGCGCCAGTGCCGCAGGCGGATCGCCAGCGACGGTGGCGGGGCCGGTTGCGTCTCCCGCGCGGGTTCCGCTATGCCGGCGCCGCCTGCCATGGCGGGCCTAGGCGGCGCTGGCGGGCAGCTTGGCCGGCATCAGACGCGTCGCCTCCTTGCGGATCATTGCCTTCATGCTCTCCGCGCCGGGGCAGTCCGGCACATTGTCCGCCGCCGTCTCGACCAGCTTGCGCAGATGTCGCAGCGTATCCTCGACACCCAGCTGGGCGACGATGTTCGGCTTGCCGTTACGCTGATCCTGCCCGGCCGGCTTGCCCATGCTGCCGGTTTCGCCAACCGTGTCGTAGAGATCGTCGGCCACCTGATAGGCCGCGCCCAGCGCCTTGGCGAGGGCGATCCAGTCACGCGGATTGCCGGAGGCGGCAATGGCACCGGCCGAGACCGCGCCCACAAACAGGGAGGCCGTCTTGGCCTGGTGATAACTGCCGAGATGCATGTCCGGCTCGCTCTCCCAGGCTTGACCGGCGACAAGCCCGTGCGGTGATCCAACCGCCGTGGCGATGGTGGCGACCAGCGGCGCGGTCAGCGCGGGTGTCAGCATGGTCTCCCGCGCCAGCGTCTCGAAGGCGGCCACGATCAGCCCGTCACCGGTCAGCAGCGCGATCTCCTCGCCGAAGGCGACATGAACGGTCGGCTTGTCACGGCGCACCGCCGCATCGTCGAAGCAGGGCATGTCGTCATGCACCAGCGAGGCGCAATGCAGCAGCTCGATGGCCACCGCCGCCGCCGTCGCCGCGCGGGCGTGCCGGTCGCCGCAGGCCAGCGCCACCGCAAGGCACAGTCGGGGCCGGATGCGAGCGCCGCCTGGGAAGACCGCGTGGCGCAGCGCGCCGGCCAGCTTCGCCGGGCAGCGGCCCGATGTGGAATGATGCAAGGCCATGTGAAGGCCGGTCTCGATGCGCTCAGCGATATCCATGGGCGGTCTCCCTGCGCACGTTTGTAAATTTACTTATACATAGTGTACTGTAAAAAATAATTGACACCTAGACTCAAAATGCCTCGTCCGGAGCGGCCCATGGTGAAGGCGGATACTCCGAAAATCGTGATTGTCGGCGCCGGGGCCGGCGGGCTGGCCGCGGCCATCGCGCTGGGGGCTGCCGGCTATCGCGTGCTGGTGCTGGAGGCGGCGGACGGGCCGGGCGGCAAGCTCAGGCAGGTCACGACGGCCGGACAAGCCTATGATGCCGGGCCGACGGTGCTGACCATGAAATGGGTGTTCGACGCACTGCTCGCGCGCTGCGGGCTGCGGCTGGAAGACGGGCTAGGTCTCACCCGCGCGGATGTGATCGCCCGGCATTACTGGAAGGGCGGGGCCTGCCTCGACCTGGTCGCCGACCCCGAAGAGAGCCGCCGCGCCATCGGTGATTTCGCCGGCGCGCGCAATGCGGAGGGCTTCCGGCGCTTTGCCGAGGATAGCGCGCGCGTCTTCGCGCTGCTGCGCGACAGCTTCATCGATGCGGCGCGGCCCAACCCGGTGTCGCTGTCGAACCGCATCGGCCTGCACCGGCCGGGCGCGCTGTTCGCCCTGCAACCCTTCACCACCCTGTGGTCGGCGCTGGGCCGCTATTTCCCCGATCCCCGGCTGCGCCAGCTGTTCGGGCGCTATGCCACCTATTGCGGTTCCTCGCCTTTCCTGTCGCCGGCAACGCTGATGCTGGTCGCCCATGTCGAGCAGGACGGGTTATGGCTGGTGGAGGGCGGCATGCATGCGCTGGCGCGCCGGCTTGCCGCCATTGCCGAGGGGCTGGGTGTTACCTTCCGCTATGGCGCGTCGGTGCGGACGATCCGTGGCGATAGTGCCGGGCGGGCCGTGACGGGCGTCGAGCTGGAAAGCGGGCAATTCATCCCGGCCAGCCAGGTCATCTATAATGGCGATGCCGCCGCGCTGGGAGCCCTGCTCGGCCAGCCGGCGCAGCCGCAGCCAGCCGGGCGGTCCCTGTCGGCGCTGGTGGTGTGCGGGCCGGCCAAGCCGCGCGGCGTGCCTCTGGCGCACCATACGGTGTTCTTCTCGGAGGATTACCGTGGCGAGTTCGAGGCGATCTTCCGCCATGGCCGCCCGCCCGAGGACCCCACGATCTATCTCTGCGCCCAGGACCGCGACGCCTCCGGCCGGCTGAAAGCAGGACGGGTGGCGGGCGAGGCCGAGCGGCTCTATGCCCTCATGAACATGCCGGCGGATGGCGACCGGCGCCTCTATCAGGAAAGCGATATCGAACGATGCCTTACCGCAATGGACCGCCGGCTGGCGGCGAACGGCCTGACGGCCGGGCGCCTCCGGGAGGCACAGATCGTTACCACGCCGGACCGGTTCGCGGCCCTCTATCCGGGCAGCGGTGGGGCGCTGTACGGCCGGGCCTCGCACGGCTGGATGGCCTCGTTCAGCCGGCCGGGATCGCGCGGGCCGCTGCAGGGTCTCTATCTGGCCGGGGGCAGCGTGCATCCGGGGCCGGGCGTGCCGATGGCGGCGCTGTCGGGCAAGCTGGCGGCGGACCGGCTGATGGCGGATATGGGTTCGACCGGCCGGTCCCGGCTGGCGGCTACCGCTGGTGGTATGTCGATGCGGTGAGCGATTGCGGCCAGCACGCGCTGGTGGTCATCGCCTTTATCGGCTCCGTCTTCTCGCCCTATTACCATTGGGCGGGCCGGCGCGAGCCGGAAAATCATGTCGCCTTCAACGTGGCCCTCTATGGGCCGGGCGGCGCCTGCTGGGCAATGACCGAGCGCGGGCGCGGCAGCCTGTCGCGCGGCCCGGACGGGATTCGGATCGGCGGCAGCAGCCTGCACATGGACGGTTCGGCGCTGCATATCGTCTTTGATGAAATGTCCCTGCCCTGGCCCGGCCAGCGCCTGCTGCCGCGCCGCATCGCCGGCAGCATCCGACTGGTGCCGGATACGGTGACGAACGACAGTTTCGCGCTCGATCCTGCAGGCCATCACCATTGGGCGCCGCGCCTGCCCGCCGGACGCGTAACTGTCGAGGCCGATGCCGTTCCCGCCGGCGGCTGGCGCGGGCACGGCTATCACGATTCCAACTGGGGCGACCGGCCGCTGGAAAGCGACTTCGCCGGTTGGGACTGGGCGCGCGGGCGGACGGCGGCAGGCGATACCCTCATCCTCTACGATGCACGGCTGCGCGATGGCACGGGCCGGCATCTGGCCCTGCGGCTTCGCGATGGCGCGCTCACGCCTGTTCCGGTCCTTGCGCGTCAGGAACTGCCACGCGGTTTCTGGGGTGTGCGGGCCGGAATATCCTGCGACAGCGATGCCACGCCAGAGATGGTATGCACGCTGGAGGACAGCCCGTTCTACCGGCGCAGCCTCGTGCAAACAGTGCTGGGCGGTGAGCAGGTCGGGATGATGCAGGAAAGCCTGGATTGCCGCCGTCTCGCCAGCCCGATGGTGCGGCTGATGCTGCCCTTCCGCATGCCGCGCCGGGCCGGTTCCTAGCCTTGCTCCTCGGACGGGGGGCGGGCCTCGCGCTCACGGGCCTCTCGCTTTGCCTTTTTCAAATCGTGGCGCTGCCAGACATAGAAGGCAATCGCCAGCCCGAAGACGAGCCCGGCCTCGATGAGCCCGAAATAAGTCTCAGGCAAGTGCTGCTGCCTTGCGCCGTGCGGCGAGGCGCCGGGCGCGGCTTTCCTCCCGGTCGCTCATCTCCACGCGCATCATGATCAGGGTCACGCGCTCGATGGCCGAGGCGCCGGACGGCCGTGCCGGACCCGTGGCGGGTTTGCGGGTCAGTGCGAAGGTGGCTGCCGCCTCCGATACCAGCGCGGCCGCAGCGGGATCGGGCGGTACGTCGAGGTCGATCTTGCCGGGGCCAGGAAGCCCCCCTGCATCGGCGTGACGGGCGCTCAGCATCAGCGCCAGCTTGCGCGTCAGCGGCGTATGCGCGCGGTGGCTCACACTGTCATGGCCGTGCGCGGCGATGCGGCTGCCGATCTCGCGATAGACCAGGGCGGCGGTGCGGATCGCCAGCCGGCAGTCGGGCGGCAGCCTCTCGATGCCGGCATGGCCCAGCCGGTAGTGATGGTCTGCCTCCTCCAGCAGCCGTCGGATCACACTGGCCAGCGCCGGGGAAAAGCCCGGCCGGGGCAGGAAGGCATCCGCGTCGATGCCGGCCTCGGTGAGCCAGTCGCGCGGCAGGTAGAGCCGCCCGTTGCGGGCATCCTCTCCCACATCGCGGGCGATGTTGGTCAGCTGCATGGCAATGCCGAGGTCGGCGGCGCGGGCCAGCGCCCGTACATCGCCGGCACCCATCACCATCGCCATCATGATGCCGACGCTGGCCGCCACGCCGGTCGCGTAGCTCTTGACCTGCTCGATGTTGTCGTAGCGGCGCCCTTCCATATCCATGGCGAAGCCGCCGAGAAGGGCGAGCGGCACGCTCTTCGGGATGGCATGGTCGCGCACCACGCGGGCGAAGGCGCGGTCAATGGGGTGGGCGGCAGGCGACCCGGCATAGATCGCCTCCAGCCGGTCATGCAGCCGGGCAAGCGCCTCCGGGCCGGCGCGCGGATCGTCCACCAGATCGTCGGAATGGCGGCAGAAGCCATAGAGCGCGTGGGTCGCCTGGCGCACCCGCACCGGCAGCAGCAGCGAGGCCAGATGGAAGGATTTGGAGCCCCGCCGGATCGCGGCACTGCAGGCGCGCAAATCCGTCCGGTCGCCAGTGAATCCGTAATTCACCGAGGCCGGGCGCGGCTGCGGTGCCAGCGCCAGCAGGGGTGGTGCGGCGCTATCTCCTGTCATGGCCGTGTTCCTTCCGCCGCCGCCCGGAGTCGCATCGGATCGGGCACGAGGCCGGCCACGATCCGCGCCGAGCATAGCACGCCCGGCAACCCGGCGCCGGGGTGGGTGCCGGCCCCGCAGAGATAGAGATTGTCCAGCTCTTCGCTGCGGTTGTGCGGCCGGAACCAGGCGCTTTGCAGCAGGCGCGGTTCCAGCGCGAAGGCGGCCCCCTGCCAGGACAGCAGCCGGTCGCGGAAATCCAGCGGCGTGGCAATGCGCTGGCTGACTATATGCTGCCCGAGGCCGGGCAGTACCGTTTCCTCCAGCCGCTGCTGGATGCGGGCGCGGTAGGTCTCGGCCATTGCCTCCCAATCCGTGTCGCCGGCCAGATTTGGCACCGGGCTCAGCACATAGAAGCTGTCGCAGCCCTCGGGCGCCAGCGACGGATCGCTGGCCGTGGGCCGGTGCAGATAGAGGCTGAAATCCTCCGCCAGCTTCTTGCGGCGGAAGATGTCGTCCAGCAGCCCCCGGTAGCGCGGGCCGAACAGCATCAGATGGTGCGGCACCTGCTCATAGCGGCGGTCGGTGCCGAAATACCAGACGAACAGGCTCATCGAATAATCCGCACGGGCCAGCTTGCGGTCCGTCCAGCGCCGGCGCGGATGGTGCTTCAGCAGCCTGCCATAGGTGCTGGCGGGGTCCGCGTTCGAGACCACGATATCGGCGGCGACCTCCTCGCCCGACGCCAGGCGCAGGCCGCTCGCCCGGTTGCTCTCGGTCAGGATGGCCTCGACCGTCTCGCCCAGCCGGATGCTGCCGCCCTGGCGTTCCACGAGGCTGGCGATGCCGCGCACCAGCGCGTTGGTGCCGCCCATCGCGTAATGCACGCCATGTTTCGATTCCAGATGCGCGATCAGGCAGTAGAAGGAGGTGGCGGTGAACGGGTTGCCGCCGATCAGCAGCGGATGGAAGGAGAACAGGGTGCGCAGCTTCTCGTTGCGGAAATGCCGGGCGACCACGTCATGGACCGAGCGGTAGCCGCCCAGCCGCACCATCCGTGCCAGCACCCCCAGCGTGAAGGCGAAGCTGTGGAATGGCTTGTCGGCCAGCTGGGTGAAGGCGACATCGTAGATCGCCCGGCTTTCTTCCATGAAGCCGCGATATCCTTCGACATCGGCGGGTTCGATGCGGGCGACTTCCGCCTCCATCCGCTTGGCATCGCCGGAATAGTTGAAGAGTGTGCCGTCATCGAAGCGGATCGTGTAGAAGGGATCGCAGGCGCGGAGCTCCAGATCGTCCTGCATCCGGCCGCCGCAATCCTCCCACAGCTTCTCGAACAGCCAGGGTGCCGTGATGATGGTCGGGCCGGCATCGAACACGAAGCCGTCCTGACGGTGGGCGTAGGCGCGGCCACCCGGCGCGTCCAGCGGATCGAAGAGGCTGACCCGGTAGCCGCGCGCCGCCAGCAGCGCACCGGTCGCCAGCCCGCCCACACCGGCACCGATGATCGCCGCATGCGGGCGGCTGTCGCGTTCGGGCGGGGCGAGGTTCATGGTCCGGCCTCCGGATTGGGGGCAGGCTCCGCCATCGCCTGCTCGATCCAGCCGCAGACCTGCGCCGGTTCGCTCTCATGCAGCAGATGCCCGCCATGCCCGGTCAGGATCAGCCTTGCATGCGGCGTGAGTTTGGCGACGTGGCGGGAATTGTTGTCCGGCACCATCGGGTCGTCGCGCGCCGCGATCAGGATCAGCGGCATGTCGAGTTTTCGCATCCGGTCGTCCAGCGTGCCCAGATCCCAGGCGGCCATCATGCCCAGTGCGCCCTGGACATGGCCCGGCATCCGCATTAGCCGGCGGTAGATATCCGAACTCTCGCGGTTGATGCGCGATCCGGTGGAGGCCAGCAGATTGCCGGCCAGTGGGGTGGCCCTGGTCAGCAGGGCGAAGGCTGCCGCCGACAGCGGGTTGGCGAACAGCGCCTTGGCCAGCGGCGAGAAGATGCGGTTGCCGCGAATCGGCAGATAGGCGCCATTGATGCCGATCACCCGGCGCGGCGGTGGGTCGAGCATGCCGGACAGCACGATGGCGATGGGACCGCCCGCCGAATGGCCGATCACCGTGTCAGGCACAAGGCCCAGCTGGTCCAGCAGCGCGCGTAGCGCCATGGCCATGCCGTCCAGCGACAGGTCGGTCCGCCCGCGCGCCGTGGTGAAACCGTGGCCTGGAAGATCGGGGATCATCAGCCGGTAACGCTCTGCCAGCAGCGGCACCAGACGCTGCCAGGAATGGCCGCTCGCCCCGGTGCCGTGCAGCAGCAGGATCAGCGGCGCATCTGCGGGTCCATGGAACTGAAGGTGCCAGGTCAGCCTGCCCGACGTGACAAACTGGCTGTGCTGCCGGTAGGGCCAGCTGTGGCCCTCCGTTTCCCAGTCGAGCCGGCAGCTGGCGGCGCTCATGGCTGGCTCTCGCTCATTGAGGCATAGACCACGTCGGACAGGGCCGCAGCACTGGCATGGCGCAGCACATGATGGTCGGCGCCGAGATCGGCGGCCAGTGCGGCCACCTGCTCGCGCGGGCGGCGGGCAATGTCGATGCAGATTGTCTTCAGCCGGTGCCCGCGATACAGCGCTGCCGCCTGTCCCAGCTGCTCGCGGGCCAGGGCGCGGTTGGGGCTGCCGTCGCGCGCGATGTTGCCGCTGCCATCGGTCAGCAGGACGAGGATCGGCGTACCGCCCTGCCTTCGCACCGACTGGGCGAGGCCGAAGCCTGTATCGAGGCCGGAGACCAGCGGCGTCGGCCCGCCGCCGGGCAGGCCCGACAGGGTGCGCTTGGCCAGCGTCAGCGAGCGGGTCGGCGGCAGGATGATGCTGGCCCCGGTGCCGCGAAAGGCGACCAGCGCCACCTCGTCGCGGCGCACATAGCAGCGCGCAAGAAGTTGCTCGATGGCGCCCTTGGTCTCGCCCAGCCGTTCCAGCGCCGTCGATCCCGAGGCATCCACCAGGAAAATCGCTGTCGAGGGCGCGGCATGGCGCAACCGCCGGTAGCGGAAATCCTCGGGCCGGATCAGCAGGCGCGGGGTGGCCAGGCTGGCGTCCCGGTGCAGCCGCCGCAAGCGCTGCCAGGGCGCGGCGGTGCGCAGCGTCGCCATCAGGTCCGGCCTTGCGTCGGGATAGGGGGGGGAGGACGAGACGCCGAAGGGCCGGCCGCGCCGCGCGTTCTTCTGCAGCGCCCCGGCCTTGCCGGCACGGGACCGGGGCGCTGCGGATCGCTCCGCCACGCCGAAGGCCGGCAGCCCGTCGATGGAGCCGGCTTCAGACTCGCTCAGCCACTCGCTGGTCGGGTCGATGTCGGACGGGCCGGTGGGCTCGGTTTCGGTCCCATCTTCCGATGGCGGCGGACAGTCTGCTGGCTGTTGTGCCTGCTGTGTCTGCTCCGCTGGGGATGTCTGTGGGGATTGTTCCTGCTGCGCTTGTTCCTGCTGCGGGTCGGGCCGTAGCCCCAGACACAGGCGCAGCGCCGCCAGCACGTCCTCTGTCGTGGCGCGCTCCCGCCGCATCAGCGCGGCATGCAGGCGTGCTACAAGGGCCAGGTGCCGCAGGACGGGCAGGGAGCGGTGCCCGGCGGACTCGGCGGTTTTGGCGAGCAGCCGCAGCAGCGAATCTTCAAGGATACAGCGTCGCCAGTCAGGCGTGCCTGCGGCCTCCGGCACATCGTCAGTTGCCTCTGTCTCGCGCCAGCTGACCGGGCCGAGATCGACATGCAGGCCCAGCCGGTTGGCCAGCGCAGGCGGCAGGCTCTCCTCCGGCTCCGCCGATTCGTCGAGGGCGATGACCGTGAAACGATCCTGTCCCCGGTCCATGGCGTCGGCGATGATCGCCGCCGCCGCCGGCTCCAGCCGTTCCGACATGGGGATCAGCAGCACGCCGCCCTGTGCCTTGGCCAGCAGGCCGCGCTGCGGGATCAGCCTGCCGGCGGCCGCCGAGGCGGACAGATCGATGCCGCCGCGCAGCGTGTCCGGCGTCGCGGTGGCAGGCAGCCGGACCCACGGGCAGGTGGCCGGGTATGCCGCGCGCAGCCGTTCCAGAAAGGCCTCGCGCGCGCCGCCGGCCCGGGCTTTCACCCAGATGCCGCCGATGGCATTCCCGCCCAGCGCCGCGATCCGGATGGCCAGCAGCGCGTCGCGCCAGTAGGCCACACCCGGATGTGTCGAAATCGCAGCGGTCAGGGCGGCGCCGCCGTCAGGCATGGCCGTTTCCACTGTGGAAGCTGGCGAGCGCGCGTTCGATGCGCGGCGCGCTGCCGGCATCGTCCAGCGGGTCGCGGCGCAGCCGGTGGCACAGCACCATCGGTGCGATCTCGGCGGCGTCGTCCCAGCTCACCTCGGTCCGGCCATCCAGCGCCGCCGCCGCGCGGCAGGCCCGCATCAGGGTCAGCTCGCCGCGCATGCCATCGATGCCAAGCCGCAGGCAGAGCTGCGACATGCGGATCATCACACTGTCGGGGATCTGCACCTGGCGCAGGATCTTCCGGGCCTTCACGACCTTCGTGCCGATCGCGGCGTCGCGCTTCTCCCAGCTGGCGCGGAAGGCGTCCGGGTCGGTCTCGTAGGCGTCGCGCCGGCGGATCACCTCGATGCGGGCATCGAGGTCGTCGATGCTCTTCACATCGACGGCGAGGCCGAACCGGTCGAGCAGCTGCGGCCGGAGGTCGCCTTCCTCCGGATTGCCGCTGCCGACCAGGATGAAGCGCGCGGCGTGGCGGATGCTCAGCCCCTCGCGCTCGACCATGTTTACGCCCGACGCGGCGGCATCGAGCAGCAGATCGACCAGATGATCCTCCAGCAGGTTCACCTCATCGATGTAGAGGAAGCCGCGATTGGCGGCGGCCAGCAGGCCGGGCTCGAAATGCTTTTCGCCGGCGACCAGCGCACGCTCCAGGTCGAGCGCGCCGCACACCCGGTCCTCCGTGGCGCCCAGCGGCAGATCGACCATCGGCGCGCGGGTTTTCACCACCGGCGGCGGTTTGGCCCCCTTGGACGGGGTGCAGACCGGGCAGGCTTCCTGCGGCTCGTTCGGCAGGCAGTTATAACGGCAGCCCTGGCGGGTTTCGATCTTCGGCAACAGTTCGGCAAGGGCGCGCACCGCCGTCGATTTGCCGGTGCCACGGTCGCCGAAAATCAGTACGCCGCCCAGCAGCGGCTCCACGGCGGCCATCAGCAATGCCTGCTTCATCGCCTGCTGGGCGACGATGGCCGAGAATGGGAAAGGCTTCGACATGACAACCGCCAGACCAGTGAGTGTCAATTAATATTGACATCTTTCCGGGGCGGTTTGAAGGGTTAGTTGACAGTCAGCGGTGAAGGCAGGTTTTCCCTCCCGCGCGGAAGCCCGTCACGGGAGGGGGAACCCGGCTGGGCATCAGGTCAGAGCGCCTTGCCCCATGCCGCGCGGAAGCAGAACTCGGCCAGCGGCTTGCGCACGCGCGGCGCGGTCTCGCGCTGGGCCATCTCCTCAGGCAGGCTTGCTGCGTCGCCCAGCCCGCCGATGGCGAACATGGTCAGCGCGCGCCAGCCTTCCGGCAGGCCGACATGCTCATGCACCTTCTCCGGCAGGAAGCCGGCCATCTGGTGCACATAGAGGCCTTCCTGCTGCGCCTGCAGGGTCAGGAAGGCGACGGCCTGGCCGACATCATATTCGGCATGCGGGTTGCGGGTGCCGTCCGGGCGGTTCTCGTTCACCAGCGCGATGCCCAGCAGGGCGGCGTTACGCGCCCAGGGCAGGTTGCCCGGCTTCAGATAGGTCAGCGTCTGCTCGAAGCTGGCGCTGCCGGCCTCGTCGATGATGAAGCCCCAGGGCTGGATATTGCTGGCCGACGGAGTCCAGCGCGCGGCTTCCAGCAGGGTCAGCAGCTTGTTTGCCGGAATGGCGGTGTTGGTCAGGGCACGCGGGCTCCAGCGCTCCTGCATGAGGGGCAGGATCGGATGGTCGACAGGCGCTTTGCGGTTCGACATGTTGGCTCCTATGGATTTTTTGAAGGCGGCTCCAGAGGGTGTCCGGCAGCCGCCATTGCATGGGTAGCCAAATACGATATTGGGCGCGCCGAGGGAATAGCGATTCGGCGGTTTCAGGCGATGTCCGCGCCGCGTTCGTTTAGCAGCGCGCGCAGGACGGAGCGGTGGCAGTGTGCCTCCGTCTCGCAATAGCAGCCCAGCGAAAAGTGGGCGCCCCTCGACAGGGCGGCCAGAAGGTCGAGCGTGCGGCGGGCGGCAGGCTCCTCCATCTCCTTGCGGAAGGCGCGCACGAAATCGGCCCATTCCCTGTCCGTCTCCGCGCCACGCGCCTTGGCCACCAGATCGGCGCTGGGTGAGAGTTCCGGATACCAGACATCGAACCAGTCATCGGCGGCGTAGCGTTCCTTGCGCACGCCGCGCGGCAGGCGGCGCACCGCGCCGATGCGCGTTCCTTCACCGGGCAGGCGGGGCGAGCCGAGGCGGACGATGCGGATGGTCATGCGGAATCTCCATCGGCGTTCAGCGCGGCGCGCAGCTTGTCGAGGCCGGTCTTCAGCGCCGCCAGTTCCGCTGGACTCAGACCGAGGGCCACGCCGATTTGCGGCGGGATGCATTGCGCCTCGCTGCGCAGTGCCTTTCCGGCCTCGGTCAGAGTGATGAGCACGCGGCGCTCGTCGGCGGGGTCGCGAGTGCGGGCGATGCGGCCGGCGCTCTCCAGCCGCTTCAGCAGCGGCGTCAGCGTGCCGGAATCGAGGAACAGCCGCTCGCCGAGCTGGGTGACGGTCAGCCCGTCGCGTTCCCACAGCACCAGCATGACCAGATATTGCGGGTAGGTCAGGTCCAGCTTTTCCAGCAGCGGGCGGTACAGCCGGTTGAAGGCATGTGCCGTGGAATAGGCGGCAAAGCACAGCTGCGTGTCCAGCCGCAGCATATCCTGCTGTGGACCTGCCTCTTTTCCGTCCGGTTTCGCGCTCATGCTCTTTGCTCCTGTCGTCACGCCTCCTTCATTAGGGATGGCGGGCGGGAATGGCAAGGATTGCCGGCAAATAAATTTTACAAAATTAAATTTGACACAATATAAATGGCGCCCTATGTTCTGTTCATCAGACGGGCATCCAACCCCATTCAGCCAGTTCATCAAGCAACAGGCCCATAGGCAAAAAGGAGAGACATCATGAAAATCCTCTACACGACGGAAGCGACTTCCACCGGCGGCCGTGATGGCAAGTCGGCCACCAAGGACGGTACCCTTGCCGTCAAGCTGAACACCCCGAAGGAGATGGGCGGCGCCGGTGGCGACGGCACCAACCCGGAGCAGTTGTTCGCCGCCGGCTATTCGGCCTGCTTCCTGGGGGCGCTGAAATTCGTCGCCGGCAAGGAGAAGGTGAAGGTGCCGGAAGACACCAGCGTCACCGCCGCGATCGGCATCGGCCCGCGCGATGACGGGCAGGGCTTCGGCATCAAGGCCGACCTCACCATCGCCATTCCGGGCATCGACCGGAAGACCGCCGAGGACCTCGTGCAGAAGGCGCATGTCGTGTGCCCTTACTCGCACGCGACCAAGGGCAATATCGAAGTGTCGCTGACGGTGGCGTAAACATCTTCGGCTGCAATAACGACAGGCCCGCGTTTCATGGCGCGGGCCTTTTTCGTTGCGGTGAGCGGCGGCTCAGCCCGGCAGGGGCGACGGCACGGCCAGCACATCGCGGTCGGCCTGGCGCAGTACCCCCTCCGCGACGCTGCCCAGCATCACACGGGACATGCCGGTTTTTCCCTGCGTTCCGACGACGATCAGGTCAGCGTCCAATTCCCTGGCTGTCGTGCAGATCGATTCGGCGACTGGTCCGGCGGCCGGCTGCGCAACCGGATGGATTGACGCGACGCCGGTTTTCTTCAGGAAAGCGCGCAGCGCAGCGCCCGCTGCTTCCGCTTCCTGGTTCATATACTTGCGGATTTCCGTCATCGGCGTTGCGCTGCGAATCATCAGGCCGGCGGCATGCGCTTCGAACAGGTAAAGTACGGAAACCGCCATATGGCGGTCGAAGCCAAGCCTGATGGCGGCTTTGACAGCCAGTTCGGAAGCATCGGACAGATCGACAGCGATCAGCATATGACGATAGGGGAGCGCAGGCTCCCTATTGACCATGAGCACGGGAACAGTCGATTGGCGGATGATCCGCTCGGCGGTGGTGCCGAGGAAGACATCCTTAAGAAGGTGGCGACGATGCGCGCCAATGGCGATGAGATCAGTGCCGGTTTCGGCTGCGGCGGCCAGTAGCGCCTGGGGCGGGGCGCCGTCGCTTATCATGGTCGATGTCTCAATCCCGTCATCGCGCAGTGTGCGCGCGCGCTCATCAACCAGCAGCGCGGCAGCCTGATGCTCGATCTCGACAAGACGGGCAGGGCGGTCGTCGTCGACCACATGGATCAGCGCAAGACCGGCTCCATGCTGTTTAGCCAGAAGCGCCGCGCGCCGCACCGCCTGCTCCGAGCGGTTGGAGAAGTCGGTGGCTGCCAGAATCCGCTTCATGCGCCTGTTTCCCATTCGTCCAAGATCGCATCGAAGCCGGATGCGACGAAAAGCAATCAATGCTAATGGTTTGGCGCTGGCCGTGAAAGGGCAGACAGGAATGTGAATCGGCCGCAGGGGAAACAGCCTTGATCGAGATTTTCGGGCAATCCGTTTTCGGCGAGGTGGCGGCACTTCTGGTCATGGCTGCCGTCATCGGCTTCATCGGGATCATTCTGCGCCAGCCGCTGATCGTCAGTTTCATCGCCGTCGGACTGATTGCCGGGCCGTCCGCCCTGGATGTGGTGCATTCGGACGAGCAGATCGATCTTCTCTCGGAACTGGGCATTGCCGTCTTGCTGTTCCTGGTCGGCATCAAGCTGGATGTGAAGCTGATCCGCTCGCTGGGCGTGGTCTCGCTGATGACCGGCCTGGGTCAGGTCGCCTTCACCTCGATCTTCGGCTTCCTGATCGGACTGGCGCTTGGGCTGGACGCGCTGACCAGCCTCTATGTCGCTGTGGCGCTGACCTTTTCCAGCACGATCATCATCGTGAAGCTGCTGTCCGACAAGCGCGAGATCGATTCGCTGCATGGCCAGATCGCGCTGGGTTTCCTGATCGTGCAGGACCTCGTGGTCGTCCTCGCGATGATCGTGCTGTCGGCCATCGGGATTGGCGCAGGCGGCGGCCATGGCGATGGCAATATCATGCTTGTTCTGCTGTCCGGGGTTGCGCTGGTGGGTTTTGTGGCGTTGTTCGTGCGCTATGTCGCAACGCCCCTGACAGAAAAGCTGGCGCGTGCACCGGAACTGCTGGTCATTTTCGCCATCGCGCAGGCGGCACTGTTCGCGGCCATCGGGGATTTCGTCGGTCTGGGCAAGGAGGTGGGCGGCCTGCTGGCCGGCATCTCGCTGGCCTCCACCCCCTACCGGGAAACCATCGCGGCGCGGCTTGCGCCGTTGCGCGATTTCCTGCTGCTGTTCTTCTTCATTGCGCTGGGTGCCACGCTGGACCTGTCGCTGCTCGGTAGCCATGTGACCGGCGCCATCGTGTTCTCGCTGTTCGTGCTGCTCGGCAATCCGCTGATCGTATTGGCGATCATGGGGGCGATGGGCTACCGCAAGCGGACCGGCTTCCTGGCCGGGCTCACGGTGGCGCAGATCAGCGAGTTCTCGCTCATCTTCATCGCCATGGGCGTGACGCTGGGCCATGTCGAAGCCGATGCGCTGGGGCTGGTCACCATGGTCGGCCTCGTGACCATCGCCGCCTCCACCTACATGATCACCTACTCCCATCAGCTCTATGCCGTGTTCGAGCCGTTTCTCGGCATGTTCGAACGCAAGGGCACGCCGAGCGAGCCAACCGATGCGACGCACAGCCAGAAGGACCCTTACAAGGTCGTGATCTTTGGCCTGGGGCGCTTCGGCACGGCCATCGGCATGCGGCTGAACAAGCGCGACATCAAGGTGCTGGGCGTGGATTTCAACCCGGTAGCCGTCCGGCGCTGGCGTATGCTGGGGATGGAAGGCGAATATGGCGACGCCAGCGATCCGGAGTTCATCGGCCATCTGCCGCTGGCCGGCGCGCAATGGATCGTTGCGACCATCCCGATGCACATCAAGGGCGTCAGCTACGAAGATACCCAGGCGACGTTGTTGCAGGTCTGCCGCTCGGCCGGTTTCACCGGCAAGATCGTGGTGACCTCGCACCATGGCGCCGACACGGAAGCGCTGTTGACCTCCGGCGCCGATATCGTGCTGGAGCCGTTTCAGGATGCTGCTGACCGCGCGGTCGAGCTGCTGACCGGCAGCGAGCCCGAGGAACGCACGGAAATTCCCGAGATCGAATCTGAGGAAAAGGCGGTTCCCTGAGGCGCGCCTCCGCCAGGGTCATCAGGGCGTGGCGTGGGCAAGGAAAATAGCCAGCGCCGCCGCCACCACCGGCCGGCTGGCCCGGTCGGCGCGCCACACCAGCACCATTTCCCGCCATAGCGGCGGATCGAGTGGCCGGATGGCGACATGGCCGGCCTCCGCATCGCCGCGCGCCACGATCTCCGAGATGATCGTCCAGCCATAGCCGGCGCGCACGAAGCCGATCAGCGCGTCGGCGCTGCCGATATCGGTGATCCTGAGCCGCGCCGGATCGGCCTCCGTCAGCCAGCCATCGATCCCGCCGCGGATGGAGCCGGCGCGGTCGAACAGCACGAGCTGCCGGCCTTCGAGGTCGCGCGGCGTGATGCTGGCCATGCCCGGCGCTTCCGACGCCGGGGTCACGCAGACCATCCGGTCGCGGAAGAACAGCCGGCTTTCCAGCGCGGGCTGGACGGGCGTGGCGGTCAGCAGGCCGATATCGACGCTGCCCTCCAGCAGGCCGGGCAGCAGATCGACCGTGTTGCCGGTCAGGATGCGCAGATCGATGCCGGGATGCCGGTCACGCAGGCCGGCGACCACCGGGGGCAGCAGATGGCGAGTCGCCGTGGCGCCGGTGGCCAGCACCAGCTGGCCGACGATTTCCGCCCGCTGCCGGGCGATGGCGTCGAGCGCGGCCTCGATCTCCCCGGCGGCGCGGGCGGCGGCGGCGATCAGCATCTCGCCCTCCGGCGTGGGGCGGCTGGTCCTGCCGCTGCGGTCGAGCAATGCCACGCCGACCTGCTGCTCCAGCAGGCGGATATGGTTGCTGACCGCCGGCTGGGTCAGGGCCAGCCGGTCGGCGGCCAGCGAGAAACTGCCGGTCCGCGCAACCTCGGCCAGGGTGCGCAGCCGCTCCAGCGTCGGCAGGTGCCGGGCCATGTTCTGCTCCAATGGATAAAAATAGTTGATCAAAAATATCAAAATTCAAAATTTTTAAAATACTGAACTCCATCGGATCATAGGGGCCTCGATACCGCATCCGCGACGAAGGGGAGTGAGCGATGGAACAGCGCAGGGAGCCCGCCATGCCGGCCGGGCCGGTTGGCGGCAGCGCCGCCTGGACAGTGCCGCAGGTGATAATGCGCGACGACTGGATTTGCCGGCTGAGCGACAGCGACGTGGCGGAGATCGATGCGGCGGTGGCTGACAGCCGCGCGCGCGGCCTCGCCATCACCGAGATCGAGCGCGACGATTTCCCGCTCGACCGGCTGACGGCGCGGCTGGGAGCCTTGCGCGCGCAGATCCGCTCCGGGCTCGGTTTCGGCTATATCAAGGGGCTGCCGGTCTGGCGCTATGACCGCGAGACGCTGCTGCGCATCTATTGGGGGCTGGGCCGGCATATCGGCGACCCGGTGACGCAGAACCGCAATGGCCATCTGATCGCCCATGTCATCGATGTCGGCGACCGGGCGGGCGACAATAAGCGGTTGACCCAGAGCAATGCCGAACTGTGCTTCCACGCCGATTCCTGCGATGTCGTGGCGCTGTTGTGCATCAACCGCGCACGGGAAGGCGGCGAGAGCATGATCGTCAGCGCGGTCGCCGTGCATGACGAGATGATGCGCCGCCGCCCGGATTTGCTGCCGGAACTCTACAAGCCGGTCTATATGGACCGGCGCGGCGAGGTGCCGGACGGTAAGCTGCCCTGGTTCGGTATGCCGCTGTTCACCTGGCATCGCGGCCAGATCAACGGCTATGCCCCGATCCGGCAATATGTCGAATCGCTGGCGCGCTTCCCTGACGCGCCGCGCATCTCCAACGCGCAGATGGCCGCGCTCGACCTGTTCTACGAGATATGCGAGGAGGAGGAGTTCTGCCTGCGCCTGCAGTTCGAGCCGGGCGACATCCAGTTCCTGCAGAACCATGTCGTGTTCCATTCCCGCACCGGCTTCACCGACTGGGACGAGGCGGAGAAGAAGCGCCATCTGATACGGCTGTGGCTGTCGCTGCCCGATGGCCGGCTGCTGCCGGATTCCTATGCCGAGAAATGGATCAATATCGAGCGCGGCACACGGCGCGGCGGCGTGCCGACGATGACGCCGCCGGTCATTCCGCTCGATCCGATGGCGCGTGCTTATGGATAAAGCGGGCGCTCAGCCCGCCTTGCGCCAGGCCACGGTCATGATGCCCGCGCCGATCAGCAGCGAGCCGCCGACCCGGTTCACGCCGCGCTGCACCGCCGGCTTGCGGATGGTGCGCCGGGCGGCCTGCGCCAGCAGCGCATAGGCCAGCGCGTTCAGCGTCGCCAGGGTCAGGAAGGTCGCCCCGAACACCAGCATCTGCGGCACCACCGGCAGGCTGGCGACCAGGAACTGCGGCAGGAAGGCGACGAAGAACACGATGCCTTTCGGGTTCAGCGCGGTCACCGCATAGGTGTGCGCGAAGATGCGCCAGGGCTTCACGCCGTCGCTGATCTCCACTGGCCGGCCGGCGGAGACGGGGGCGCGCCACAGCTTCACACCGAGATAGATCAGGTAGGCCGCGCCCACCCATTTCAGCACGGTGAACAGCGCCGCCGATGTCGCCAGCAGCACGCCCAGCCCCAGCATCGAGGCAGTCATCGCGGTGAAGTCGCCCAGCGCCACGCCGGCCACCGTCGCGCCGGTCGCCTGCCGTCCATGGCCCAGCGCATAGGAGATCACCAGCAGAATGGTCGGGCCGGGAATCGCCAGCAGTACGGCGGCGGCGGCAACGAAGGCCAGCCAGTGTTCGACGGAGAAGAGTGTGAGGTCCATTGGAAGTCTCCTGCCTGTAAAGGGGAGACTAATCCATGGCCGGCGGGGCCATGCAACTTCTATCCGCTATTCCGCGACGGCGGCCAGGCGCGGCGCCTTCTCCCCGCCATAGGCATGGGTCAGCACGCGCAGATAGGCGGTGTAGAGATGTTCCAGCCGGTCGAAGGAGCCGGCATCGGAGGTGATGGAGCCGGCACTGTCGATGATGGCCACGATCTGCACCACGATGTCGCGGGCCGGTGCGTCGGCTGCGATCTCGCCCCTGGCGATGGCCTGGGCGAGGGCGTCGTTCACATAGGCCTCGGCGGTTTCCGAAAAGCCGCGCAGCGTGTCCTTGGATTTCCGGCTCAGTACGTCGGATTCGAGGCGCATGCGCGAGATGATGCTCCACGGCCGTCCGTCCTTGCCCGCCGGGTTGAAGCGGCGGTAACGCTGCCGGTTGAACTCCATCATCCGCCGCACGCGCTCGACATAGGCCAGGTTCTCGGCGGTCCAGATCGCCTTCAGCTCCACCGCCGTACCCTCGACATAGTCCTGGATCACTTCCTCGATCAGGTTCTTCTTGGTGCCGAAATGGTAGTGGATATTGGCGCGCGTCGTGCCCAGCCGGTCCGCGATATCCTTGAAGCGCAGGCCGCGGTAGCCATGGGTGATCAGCAGCTCCGTGGCGACTTCCTTGATGCGATCGCGCATGCGCGGTTCCGTTCCGTGCTGTTCAGGCAAATATCTCAGTGGCCGGCAGCCTAGCAGATTTTCATATCTGATTCAGCCGGCCCGGTAGCGCCGCCAGCCCTCGGCGCGCAACTCGCAGGCCGGGCAGCTGCCGCAGCCATGACCCCAGTCATGGACCTTTGTGCGGTCGCCCAGATAGCAGCTGTGGGTGAGGTCGCGCGTGATTTCCACCAGCGGCGCGCCGCCTAGCCGCTCGGTCAGCCGCCAGGTCTCTGCCTTGTCGATCCACATCAGCGGCGTATGGATGACCAGCCGCGTGTCCATGCCCAGCGTCAGCGCGACCTGCAGCGCCTTCAGCGTGTCGTCACGGCAGTCCGGATAGCCGGAATAGTCGGTCTCGCACATGCCGCCGACCAGATGCTTCATGCCGCGCCGGTAGGCGATGGCGGCGGCGAAGGTGAAGAACAGCAGGTTGCGGCCGGGCACGAAGGTATTGGGCAGGCCATTCTCCTGGAAGGCGATCTCTCCCTCGCCGGTCAGCGCGGTGTCGCTGATGCCCTTCAGCACGTCCAGCGGCAGCAGATGATCCTCGCCCAGCTTTGTGGCCCAGGTCGGGAAAGTGGCGGCGATGGCGTCACGCACGGTCTGGCGGCACTCCAGCTCCACCCGGTGGCGCTGGCCGTAATCGAAGCCCACGGTCGCGACCCGCTCGAACCGGTCCAGCGCCCAGGCCAGGCAGGCGGTCGAATCCTGCCCGCCGGAGAACAGCACGAGGGCGGCGTTGTCCTTCATGCAGCAGGACCGAAATAGCGGCAGGTTTCGCCGCTGCTGTCGCGCAGCACGGTCACGCAGGCGAGGCCCGGTACCTGGCCGTCGAGCCGCCGCCAGATCCAGGCGCTGAGATTCTCCATCGTGGCCGGGCCCAGCCCCTCCACCTCGTCGAGGAAATGATGGTCGAGCGCCTGCCGTGCATCCTCCATCAGGCGCGACAGCATGCCCAGATCGACGATCATGCCGGTTTCCGGATCGGGCGTGCCGCGCACCGTCACCTGGGCGCGGTAGGAATGGCCGTGGATGCGCCGGCTGGACTCGGCCTCGATGGCGCGGTTCAGCGTGTGCGCCGCATCGAACCTGAATTCCTTGCTCAACTCGAACATCACGGGATACCGATCATCTTGTGGGTCTGCACGCTCAGCCGCCAGTCCGGGTGGTCGAGGCAATAGGCCACCGCCGCCGCCGTATTCTCCGCCCGCGCCGGCCCGTCCATCGGCTGCAGCCAGAAATGCCGGAAGGACAGGGCGGTCATGCCGTCCGGGCCAAGCCCAGGCTGCGGATAGACCAGCTTCAGCTCGTCGCCCCGACGCAGCACCCAGTCGGCGCCTTCCTTCGGGCTGACGCAGATCCAGTCGATGCCGGGCGGCGGTTCCAGCGTGCCGTTGGTCTCGATGGCGATCTCGAAACCGCGCGCATGAACCGCATCCACCAGCGCTTTGTCAAGCTGCAGCAGCGGCTCGCCGCCGGTGAACACGACATAGCGGCGTGCTGTCCCAGTGCCCCAGCAGGCGGCGATGGCCTCGGCCAGGGCATCGGCATCGCGGAATTTGCCGCCGCCTTCGCCATCGGTGCCGACGAAATCGGTGTCGCAGAACCGGCACACCGCGCCGGCGCGATCCTCCTCGCGCCCGGTCCATAGATTGCAGCCGGCAAAGCGGCAGAACACGGCGGCGCGGCCGGCCTGTGCGCCTTCGCCCTGCAGGGTCTTGAACAGCTCTTTCACCGAATAGGTCATGGAGCCACTTTCTGCCGTGTGGCGGCGTTTCCGGCAAGGCTAGATGATTCTACCGATTTGTTGGGAGAGAGTCCGCGCAATGTCACCGCCGTGTCACAAAACCGCAACGCAAATAGGCTAAGACACGGGGGCGACCAGAACGGTTTCGGGCTTGGGTTTTGGCGCGCAGGGGGTCAATGCGGCGCCCTACGTTTTTGCCCGAAGCCGCGATGCCACTCAGGAAGATGGAGCCTATAACATGAAGAAGTTTTCTGCCGCGCTGGCCGTTGCCGCCGGCCTGCTGGTTTCGACCAGCGCCATTGCGCAGGGGGTCGATCCGAACCTGCCGTCCTACAAGCCGACCAGCGGCGTTTCGGGCAGCCTGAAGTCGATCGGTTCCGACACGCTGAACAACCTGATGACGCTGTGGGCCGAAGGCTTCCTGGCGCAGTACCCGAACGTGAAGATCGAGATCGAGGGCAAGGGCTCCTCGACCGCGCCGCCTGCGCTGATCGCCGGCACCGCGCAGTTCGGCCCGATGTCGCGCCCGATGAAGTCGAAGGAAATCGACGATTTCGAGAAGAAGTACGGCTACAAGCCGACCCCGATCCGCTCGGCGGTCGATGCGCTGGCCGTCTATGCGCACAAGGACAATCCGGTCAACTGCCTGTCCATGCAGCAGATCGATGCGATCTTCTCCAAGACCCGCAAGGGCGGCGAGAGCGCCGACATCACCACCTGGGGCCAGGTTGGCGCCACCGGTGAGTGGGCCAGCATGCCGATCTCGCTCTATGGCCGTAACTCGGCTTCGGGCACCTATGGCTACTTCAAGGAAGTCGCGCTGTTCGACGGCGACTACAAGGACAGCGTGAAGGAGCAGCCGGGTTCCTCCACCGTGGTGCAGGGCGTTGCCTCCGACAAGGGCGGCATCGGCTACTCCGGCGTCGGCTACAAGACCGCCGACGTGAAGTTCATCGAGATCAAGGGTGCCGACGGCAAGTGCTACGGCCCGACCGCCGAGAACGCCTATTCGGGTAACTTCCCGATCGCGCGTTTCCTCTACATCTACGTGAACAAGAACCCGAACCAGGCGCTTGACCCGGTCCGTGGCGAGTTCATCCGCTACATCTACTCCAAGCAGGGTCAGGAAGCGGTCGTGAAGGACGGCTTCTTCCCGGTTAACCAGGGCCTCGCCGCCGAGGACCTGAAGAGCTTCGGCCTGATGTAATCGGCTACGGTGCGGGCGGCGTTCGGCGCCGCCCGCATCTCTTTTGCTTGATCCTGTATTCTTTTATCCCTTTCTTCCTACGCTCCGGCGTCGCGCTGCTCTGGCGGGCGTCGTTCTGAAATCGGGCTGAGGGTTATCATGGCCAGCGACGCCAACGACGCTTCCACCGGAACCGGCAAGACTGCCATCGGCACGGTCCGGCGCCGCAAGGCGACCAGCGCTTCCGTCCTCATCACCGACAAGATCGCCGATTGGGGCATCACTATCGGTGGCCTGATGGTGATTGTTGCCGTGTTCGGCATCATGGTGTTCCTGGCCCAGGTGGTGGTGCCGCTGTTCCTTGGCGGCGATGTGCGCGACACGCGCACCTACCAGATCACGCCGGCAAAGCCTGTCGCCTGGATCAGCACCGACGAGTACCAGACCATCGGCATCCGCATTGCCGATGACGGGCGGATTTCCAGCTTCCATCTCGATACCGGCACGCCGCTGGACAGCGTCGAGCTGGATTTCGGCGGCCGGCAGATCACCGCGATGGGCTCCACCGCGGACGGTTACAATTTGGCATTCGGTTTCGAGGATGGCACGGTGCAGTTCGGTGTGATCCAGCCGAAGATCGAGATCCTGCCGGGCGATGCGCTGCCGACGGCGGCAAACAAGCTGAACGACCGCGACCTGACAGACGGCACTGCCGTCTATTCCCGCATTCCGGGCAACCAGCTCCGCCGCGTCTCGCTGGAAACGAAGCTGGACGAACCGCAGGCGATTTCGGAGGCCGGGCGTCCGATCCGCGCCATCGATTATCGCATCGGCGGCACGGCGGAACGGCCGACCCGGTCCTTCGTGACTGTGGATGGCGACGGCGTGGCCCGCGTCAGCCGCACGGAAACCACGGTGAACCTGCTCACCCGGCAGGCCAGGACGCGTGTCCTGACCTCCACCCTGCCGGACCTGCCGGGCGGCATCCGGGTGACCGAGCTGCTGATGACCAGCCGTGCCGACCAGGTCTATGTCGCCGACGAGAACGGCACTATCTACCGCTACGACACGCGCGATTTCGCTGCGCCGATCCTGGCCGAGACGATGAAGGCGTTCCCGGGCGCCGAGCGCCTTACGGTGCTGGGCTTCCTGAATGGCGAACAGGGGCTGGTCGCCGGCGGTTCGGAGGGTTCCGTGCGCATCTTCTACCGGCTGCAGCCGGAGAATGCCGGTACCAAGGACGGGTACAGGCTGACCCTGATCCGCGAGCTGGAGCCGCACACCGCGCCCGTGGTCAACTTCGCCGCCAGCCAGCGCAACAAGTCGCTGGTGACCATGGACCTCGACGGCAACGTCTGGCTGCGCCACAACACCAGCGAGCAGACCCTGCTGAAGCTGGAGCGTGATGCGCTAACGGACGAAGACACGCAGATGCTGCTGGCGCCGCGCAACGACGCCATCCTGATCGCCGACCGCACGGGGCAGATAAATTACTGGACCTTCCAGGTGCCGCACCCGGAAGTGACCTCGCGCACCATCTTCGGCAAGGTCTGGTACGAGGGTTATGACGGGCCGAGCTACACCTGGCAGTCCTCCTCCGGCACTGACGTGTTCGAGCCGAAATTCTCGCTGACGCCGCTGATCTTCGGCACCATCAAGGCCACCGTCTATTCGCTGCTGTTCGCCATCCCGATCGCGCTGCTGGGTGCCATCTACACCTCGGAATTCGTGCATAGCCGCATCCGCGGAACCGTGAAGCCGGTGATGGAGATGATGGAATCGCTGCCGACCGTGGTGCTGGGCTTCATCGCCGCACTGCTGCTGGCGCCCATCGTCGAGACCTGGATCGCGGCGGTGCTGCTGGCCTTCGGCGCGCTGCCGCTGTCGCTGATGCTGGCGGCCTATTTGTGGCAGGCACTGCCGTCGCAGATGAAGCTGCGGCTGGATGGTATCCCGAAGTTCGCGATGATGTTCGTGGTCATCGGCCTTGGCTGCTACATCGCCTATGCCGCCGGCCCGCTGTTCGAGAATGTGTTCTTCTATGGCGACCTGAAAGCCTGGACCAACGGCGATATCGGCACCGGCCTGCCCTTCCTGTTCCTGGTGCTGCTGCCGCTGTCCTTCCTGGGCGTCAGCTATGTCTTCGGCCGCACGGTGGGCACGACCTACCGGCTTGCGCTGCGCGACATGCCGCAGAACCGGGCCTCGCTGGTCGATCTCGGCCGCTGGCTCGCCATGCTGGTTGCCGCCGGCATCGTCAGCTACATCCTGGCAGCGTCGCTGACCGCCATCGGCTATGACCCGCGCGGCGGTGTGGTCGATACTTACGTGCAGCGCAATGCGCTGGTGGTCGGCTTCGTGATGGGTTTCGCGGTCATCCCGAACATCTACACCCTGGCGGAAGATGCGCTGAACGCGGTGCCGTCCTCGCTGCGCGCGGCCAGTCTGGCCGCCGGTGCCACACCTTGGCAGACGGCGATGTGGGTGGTGCTGCCGACCGCCATGTCCGGCGTGTTCGCGGCGGTAATGATCGGCATGGGGCGCGCCGTCGGCGAGACCATGATCGTGGTCATGGCGGCGGGCAACACGCCGATCCTGGACTGGAACGTCTTCAACGGCCTGCGCACGCTGTCCGCCAACATCGCGGTGGAACTGCCCGAGGCGGTGCAGGGCAGCACGCTCTACCGCATGCTGTTCCTGGCGGCGCTGACGCTGTTCGCCATGACCTTCGTCATCAATACCGTGGCGGAAGTGATCCGCCAGCGCTTCCGCAAGCGCGCCTTCCAGCTTTGATCCGGATATATCAGGGGAACCGGGAATGACCGCGACCGCCGAAAAAGACATGAGCCGGACTGCCGCGAAGCCGCGTTCGGTGCGCAAATACTCGGCCGATATCTCGGCCGTCGGCGAGCCCTTCCTGTGGGGGCTTGGCGGCGCGCTGGCGCTGGGTATCATCCTGATTGCCGGGTTCCTCACGCTGATCTTCTGGAATGGTGTCACTACCTTCTGGCCGAAGCCGGTGGCCGTGGTTACGCTGAATGATGGCGCCAAGGTTGCGGGCGAGCCCTTCCGGTCGGAGGTGTTCCGCCCCGATGCCGCCTTCCTGCAGGCGCTTACCCCCGCTCAGCGTGCCGAGGTTGCCGCCGATGACGGCTTCGTCAGCCGCACCATGTACCGGATCGGCAATTACGACCTGTTCGGCGAGGATTTCCGCTGGGTGCCGGAAACCCAGAAGGCCGATGTCTCCTATCCGGAGAATTTCTTCTTCTTCGAGCGCCAGGAATGGGGCGCTTTCGTCGGCACCATCGCGGCGGTCGATCTGGCCGGCCGCAAGCTGGAAGGGCCGGGGATCGATCTTTCGCTGCTGCATGACGAACAGGAGGCGGCGCGCGACCGCTTCGAACGTATCCGCGAGATCGAGCGCGACGAGATCGGCGCCATCAATCATTACCTGAACGAGCTTCGGCTCGATGTCCGCCGGGCGGAGCTGCGCTATGGCCCGGACAGCCCGGAAGTGCGCGAGGCGAAGGCGGAAGCCGAGGCACGCGCCGCCGAACTGCAGGTCGAATACCGGGCACTGGCCGAAACCGCTTCTGCCATCAAGGCGGAGGATGCGCAGTACCGCATCACCCTGGCCGCAGTCGATGGCCAGACCAAGGAGATGCAGCTGTCGCAGATCGTGCGCTTCTATGCTGCCAACGACCTGTCCTATTTTGAGAAATGGGGCGTGTACCTGTCGCGCTGGGGCGAGTTCCTGAGCGAAGACCCGCGCGAGGCCAATACCGAGGGCGGCATCCTGCCGGCAATCTTCGGTACGGTCGTGATGACGCTGATGATGGTCATCGTGGTCGCCCCGTTCGGTGTCATCACCGCGCTCTACCTGCGCGAATACGCCAAGCAGGGCCGTCTGGTCGCCATCGTCCGCATCTCGGTGAACAACCTGGCCGGCGTGCCTTCCATCGTCTATGGCGTGTTCGGCGTCGGCTTCTTCGCCTACACGGTGGGCGGCGGCATCGATGCGCTGTTCTTCCCGGAGCGGCTGCCCAGCCCGACCTTCGGCACCGGCGGCATCCTGTGGTCGGCGCTGACGCTGGCGCTGCTGACCGTGCCGGTGGTCATCGTCGCCTCGGAGGAGGCGCTGGCCGCCGTGCCGCGTTCGATGCGGGAAGGCTCGCTGGCTTGCGGTGCCTCGAAGTGGCAGACCATCAAGTGGATCGTCCTGCCCCGCGCGATGCCAGGTGTGATGACCGGCCTGATCCTGGCCATGGCGCGCGGCGCCGGCGAGGTGGCGCCGCTGATGCTGGTGGGTGTGGTGAAGCTTGCGCCGGAGCTGCCGGTTGACGGGTTCTTCCCCTATATCCATCTGGAACGCAGCTTCATGCATCTGGGCTTCCACATCTTCGACGTGGGTTTCCAGTCGCGCAATTCCGAAGCCGGCAAGCCGATGGTGTTCGTCACCACGCTGCTGCTGCTGGCCCTGATCGTCCTGATGAATTCCTCGGCGATCTATATCCGCAACCGGCTGAAGAAGAAGTTTGTCGGCAGCCAGTTCTGATCGCTAACCGCCGCCCCGGAGTCTAGATCCCATGACCGACAGCGCCATGCTCGAACCGTCCGCCCGCCCGGCCCCGCCGCAGGAGACGACCTATCACTTCGTCACCTCGCCGGAAGGCTCGGTGATCGACGTGAGTGATTTCAAACTGTGGTACGGCTCTTCCCAGGCCCTGTACGACATCAACCTGACCTTCCAGCGCGGGCTGGTGACGGCGCTGATCGGCCCGTCCGGCTGCGGCAAGTCCACCCTGCTGCGCTCGCTGAACCGGATGAACGACCTGATCGACGGCTTGTCGATCGACGGCCAGATCACCATCAACGGGCAGGATATCTACGGGCCGGGCGTCGATGTCATCGCGTTGCGCAAGCGCATGGGCATGGTGTTCCAGAAGCCGAACCCCTTCGCCATGTCGATTTACGACAATGTGGTCTATCCGCTGCGCGTGGACGGCATCACCGACCGCCGCATCCTGGACGAGACCTGTGAGCGCGCGCTGCGCGGCTCCGCCCTTTGGGACGAGGTGAAGGACCGGCTGAAGGAATCGGCGCTTGGCATGTCCGGCGGCCAGCAGCAACGCCTGTGCATCGCGCGCGCCATCGCCTCCGACCCGGAAGTGCTGCTGATGGACGAGCCCTGTTCGGCGCTTGATCCCATCGCCACGGCGAAGATCGAGGAGCTGATCGACGAGCTGCGCGGCCACTATACGATCATCATCGTGACCCACAATATGCAGCAGGCCGGCCGCGTCTCCGACAACACCGCCTTCATGTATCTCGGCCGGCTGATCGAGTACGGCAAGACCGAGACCATTTTCACCGCGCCGAAGGTGCCGCAGACCCGCGACTATGTGACCGGCCGGTTCGGCTGATCGCGCAGGGCCGCCGCCAGCCCGGTGAAGGCCGGGTAGGCGGCGTCCAGCAGGCTGACCGGGATCGCCTCCAGATAGGCGGCGAACGGGCCCTTGTCGGTGAAGCGCCGGATGAAGGCATCGCGGTCGAAGGCCGGGCCCATGCGGCCCGGTAAATCGCCCGCGATCACCACGCCGCCACGCGCATCGAAGCTCATGGCAAGGTCGCCGGCGATGCCGCCCAGCATCGCCGAATGGGCGGACGCTGCGGCCTTCGCCTGCGGATCTCCGCAGCCCAGTGCCGCCGCCGTGACCTCCTCCGGCGTCGCCTCCCGCCCCGAGAGAGCCCGATACAGCCGGGCGAGGCCAGGGGCCGCCAACACATCCTCCGCCGACAGATGCCCGCTGTCCGGGCGCAGCTTTTCCAGCAGCGCCGCCTCCGCCACGTCGCGGGCGGCCAGCGTCACATGGCCGCCTTCGCTGGAGGCGACATGGAAGCTGCTGCCAGCGGGGATCAGCGCCGCGACCCCTAACCCTGTTCCGGGAGCAACCACCAGCCGCGCAGCAGCGGGGTTGGCGGTACCTGGCTTCAGCGGCAGGAACGCGCTCTCCGGCAGGTCGGGCAGGGCGCGGGCGATGGCGGCCACGTCATTCATCACGCACACCGGCGCGAAGCCGAAACGTGCGGCAAGGCCGGAGGCGGAGAAGCGCCAGGGATGGTTGGTCAGCGCCACCTCGTCGCCGGTCACCGGCCCGGCGACAGCCAGCGCCAGCGCGTCCGGGCGATGGCCGGTGCGGTCCATCCAGTGCTGGATCGCCGCTTCCAGCGTGTCGTGGGCGGCAGTCGGGAACACGTCAGGCGTGCCGATTCGGCCATCCTGATCCAGCAGGGCAAAGCGCGTGTTGGTGCCGCCGATATCGGCCAGCAGCGCGGTTCCGCTCCGCATCAGATCGGAGTCAGCGGCGCGTGCAGCCGTGTTTCGGGCAGGATGATGCCGCCGCGCTCGCCCGGCGTCACGCTGCCGTAGCGCTGGGCATAGGCCGGGGGCAGGGCGCGCGCACTTTCCGGCGCCAGCCACAGCCGCAGCAGGTGGCGCTTTTTGGTGTCCTCCTCCCAATCCTCGAAGCCGGTGCGGTCATGCAGGATGGTGTGGTTGTGCACGAACTGCAGGTCGCCGGGGCGAAGCACCATGGTGAAGTTGAGGGCGGGATCGTCGGCCAGCGCGTCGAACAGGTCCAGCGCCTCCACCGTCTCCGGTGACAGGCGGGGCGCATCCTCGAAGCGCTGCGCCGAATTGATGTATTGCCGCTGATAGATGACGGAGATCAGCCCGTCATGCACGCTGAACACCGGAATCTCGAAAAAGGGTTTCTGGCCGGGGGAGACCTCGCCGCGCCGGTCGGTGGCGACGGGGCGCAGCAGGTGCGGCAGCAGGTCGGGCCGGCGACGGTGGATCTCGTTATAGATCGTCATCGAGCTGACCAGCGCCGAATGGCCGCCGGACTTTGCCGCCTTGAGGCAGAGCAGCCCGACCACATCGCAGGAATCGGTATGGAAGGTCTGGCGCTCGCGGGTCTGGTAGATGCGCACATTCGGATCGTTGGAGGCGAGGCCCAGATCGCGCACATGGCCCAGGATATGGCCCTTGCCGTTCTGCGACTTGGGATTGCCCAGATGCCGGCCGATGCCGACGAAGGCGGCGGCGGACAGCTCGATGGGCCAGTCATCGACCGGCAGGCCGCGGAACAGCACGAAGCCGCGTCCGGTCAGCAATTCCTCCAGCGCTTCCGCCAGCACCGGCCCCAGTGTCGGCAGCGGGAAGTCCGCCTTGCCTATCCGCGCAATATCGATGCCTTGCGCGAGGGCGGCCCTGGCGGCCTGCTCCACCTCGGCGACATGGGCGGGGGACAGCGGCAGAATCCACTCCTGCTCGCGGGCCAGCATGTCGGGTCCGTACCAGGCGGAGGGGCCGGTCATTTCAGGCGGCAGGGGGGCTGTCATCGGGAAGGCGTCCTCGGTCGCGTGTTCTGATTTTCGCGCAGTATTCCCCGCCGCTTGGCAGGGGTCAACGCATAGGACAGCGTCAGGCCGGCGGGTTGACCGGTGGGAATGTGCCCCCACCTCAGAAAGGCACCCCAGAGACGGGGACATGGTTCAAGGAGAGACGATGCGCCTGCCCCAATACGCCGTTTTCTGCGCCGTCCTGTTGCTGGCACTCCCCGCCGATGCCCAGCAGGCGCAGCGTTTCTCCACGCAGAAGGCGGATATCCTCGTCGAGACCGTGGCGCGCGGGCTGGAGAATCCATGGTCGCTGGCCTTCCTGCCGGACGGGCGCATGCTGGTGACGGAACGGCCGGGCCGGCTGCGCCTGATCGGGCGCGGCGGGGCGGTCTCCGCACCGCTGGAAGGCACGCCGGAAGTCTTTGCCAGCGGGCAGGGCGGGCTGCTCGACGTGATCCTGGGGCCGGATTTCGAGACCAGCCGGCTGATCTATATGAGCTTTGCCGAACCGGGGGAGGGCGGCGCCAACGGTACGGCAGTGGCGCGCGGCCGGCTGTCACCCGACGGGCGGCGTATTGAGGGGCTGGAGGTCATCTTCAGCCAGAAGCCGAAGATCAGCAGCCGGCTGCATTTCGGCTCCCGCCTCGCCTTCGGGACGGATGGTACGCTCTATGCCACGACGGGCGAGCGTTTCGGCAACCGCGACATGGCGCAGGGGCTCGACAATCATCTGGGCAAGGTCATCCGCATCAATCCGGATGGCAGCGTGCCGGCGGATAATCCTTTCGTTGGCCAGGCGGGCGCCCTGCCGGAAATCTTCTCCTACGGCCACCGCAACCCGCAGGGCATGACCGTGCATCCGGTGACCGGCCGGCTGTGGCTGCACGAGCATGGCGCGCGCGGCGGCGACGAGATCAACCTGCCGGAAGCCGGCAAGAATTACGGCTGGCCGGTCATCAGCTATGGCGTGCACTATTCCGGCGCGAAGATCGGCGAGGGAACGACGAAGCCCGGCATGGAACAGCCTATCCATTACTGGGACCCGTCCATCGCCCCCAGCGGCATGGCCTTCTATCATCAGGGTGCGATACCAGCCTGGGAGGGCAATCTGTTCGTCGGCGCGCTGGCCGGGCAGCATCTCGCCCGGCTGGAGATCGAGGGCGAGCGCGTGACCAGCCAGGAAAAGCTGCTGGGCGCGCTTGGCGCGCGCTTCCGCGATGTCCGCATGGGGCCGGACGGCCATCTCTATGCGCTGACCGATTCCGACGAGGGCCGGTTGCTGAGGATCAGGCCGGCGCGGTAGCAGCGCCGCTTTTCTTTGTACCCCCGATGCCCCTGTATTTCCCTCTCCCCCCTGCGGGAGAGGGTTGCGCAGCCTTATCGGGGCATCAGCCGAGATTAGGCGAAGCTGGGTGAGGGGGAATCCCACAGAGTAAGCTACCCCTCACCCGGTTCGCTGACGCTCACCACCCTCTCCCGCAAGGGGAGAGGGTTCCTCTACTCCGTCCGTACCGCGCTTTCGTCGAGGATACGCCGCCACAGCCAGGAAAGCTGCGAGGCGTCGTTCACCCGTTCCAGCTGCTTTGCCGGCACCATGCCGGTGACCGGGCTGTTGCGCTCCGCGATCTTGAAGGTGAAGACGTAGTTTGGCTCCACCCCCATGCGCAGATCGGTCAGCAGCACGTCGTGGCCTTTGGCGCTGAGCGCGTAATAGCCGCGGCTGAAGGCGGCGACCTTCTCGACCGGCGTGCGGTCCGGCAGGTCTGCTTCCAGCGCCATGCCGCGCGGGTGGACATGCAGCGGTGCCGCCGCTTGCTCATCGAAGATCGAGCGATAGACATTCACATAGCGGTCGCCATCGATGGCCAGCCCGCGCCACAGCAGGCTGTTGAAGGGCATCGGGATCATCGTCAGCCGCTCATAGCCCTGTCCGGCTTCGGCCAGCGCCTGCTTCACCTTGGTCTCGGCGATGCCCTGGGCGGCAAGGGTCCAGCCCAGATAGGCAGTGCTGAGGATCAGCGCTGTGGTGGCGGTGCGGCGCAACCTTGCCCCCCAGCCGCCGGCAATCAGCCCGGCGATCATCGCCACCAGCAGCGGCAGCGTATAGAGCGGGTCGATGATGAAGATGGAGGAGATACTGACCGGCACGTCGGAGACCGGCCAGAAGATGCGCGTACCATAGGTGGTGAAGGCATCCAGCAGCGCATGTGTCACCAGGATCAGCCAGACCCCCAGATAACAGGCCAGACGCGAGTCCTTCAGCCGGGAATCCAGGCGGCGCAGCCCTTCCGCCAGCAGTGGCGACAGCGCGGTCAGCACGAACAGCGAATGGCTGAAGCCGCGATGCGTCACGAAGGCGTCGATCGGGTCGGCCGAGGGCAGGAGGACATCGAGGTCGGGCAGGGTGCCCAACAGGCCGCCGACAAGGATCGCCCGGCGCGCGCCGATGCGGGGGGCGAGGGCAACCGCGCCGATGGTGGCGCCAAGGGCGAACTGGGTGACGCTGTCCATGCTGTATCCGGGATGAAGGAGACGACTTGCCATAAATGTGCGGCGCACCCCGAATGGCAAGGGCGGGCCACTCTTGGACAAGCAGCCGCCTTGCCTGTCTCCGCCGCGTTACGCAATATATCCGGGCCTGCTGATGCGGGCGGGAGGAAAACGCCACAAAAAAAGGCGGACGACATGTCTGGGCGCTATGACGATATCCATCGCCGGTCCCTCGCGGACCCTGACGCATTCTGGGGCGAGGCGGCGGAGCATATTCACTGGTTCCGGCGGTGGGACCGCGTGCTGGACCATGACCGGCCGCCTTTCACCCGCTGGTTCGTCGGGGGCGAGACAAACATCGCCTATAATGCGCTGGACCGCCATGTCGCGGCGGGCCGGGGCGACCAGGCCGCCCTGCTCTATGAAAGCCCGGTCACCAACACGGAATTGCGGCTGACCTACCGGCAGCTGCGCGACCGGGTGGCGCTGTTCGCCGGTGCGCTGGCCGCGAAAGGTGTAGTCAAGGGCGATCGGGTGGTCATCTACATGCCGATGGTGCCGGAGGCGGTGGTCGCCATGCTGGCCTGCGTGCGGCTGGGGGCCATTCATTCCGTGGTGTTCGGCGGCTTCGCGGCGAACGAGCTGGCGACCCGCATCGACGATGCCAGGCCGAAGCTGATCGTCTCAGCCTCCTGCGGCATCGAAGGGCAGAAGGTCATCCCCTACAAGCCGTTGCTGGACGCCGCCATCGACAAGGCGAGCCACAAGCCCGACGCCTGCATCATCCTGCAGCGGTCGATGGAGAAAGCGGCACTGAAGCCCGGCCGGGACACTGACTGGCAGGAAGCTGTCGCCGCCGCCAAGCCCGCCGATTGCGTGCCGGTGAAGGCGACCGACCCGTCCTACATCCTCTACACTTCCGGCACCACCGGCATCCCCAAGGGCGTGGTGCGCGACACTGGCGGCCACATGGTGGCGCTGCGCTGGTCGATGGAGAATATCTACGCCATGAAACCGGGCGAGGTGTGGTGGACCGCCTCCGATGTCGGCTGGGTGGTTGGTCATTCCTACATCGTCTATGCGCCGCTGCTGCATGGCCTCACCACCATCCTGTACGAGGGCAAGCCGGTCGGCACGCCCGACGCGGCGGCGTTCTGGCGGGTAATCGCCAAGCATGGCGCGGTGGCGCTGTTCACCGCCCCCACCGCCTTCCGCGCGATCCGAAAGGAAGACCCGGAGGGCAGTCTGATCGGCCAGCACGATCTGTCGGAGTTCCGCACCCTGTTCCTGGCCGGGGAGCGCTGCGACCCGAACACGCTGGAATGGGCGGAGGAGAAGCTGGGGGTGCCGGTCATCGACCATTGGTGGCAGACCGAGACCGGCTGGCCGATCTGTGCGAACTGCATGGGTATCGAGCGGTTTCCGGTGAAGCCGGGCAGCGCCACCAAGCCGGTGCCTGGCTGGAACGTGCAGGTGGTGGATGCCCATGCGCAGCCGGTGAAACGCGGCGAGATCGGCGCGCTGGTGATGAAGCTGCCGCTGCCGCCGGGTAGCCTGCAGACGCTCTGGCACAATGATGCCGGGTTCGAGAAATCCTACATGTCGGACTATCCCGGCCACTACAAGACCGGCGATGCCGGCTATATCGACGAGGATGGCTATGTCTTCGTGATGAGCCGCACCGACGACATCATCAATGTCGCCGGCCATCGCCTGTCCACCGGCGCGATGGAGGAGGTGCTGGCGCGCCATCCCGACGTGGCGGAATGCGCTGTGATCGGCGTCGCCGACGCGCTGAAGGGTCAGCTGCCGCTGGGCATGATGGTTCTGAAGGCCGGTGTCAGCCGCCCGCATGAGGAGATCGCGCGCGAGGTGGTGCAGATGGTGCGCGAGGCTATCGGCCCGGTCGCCGCCTTCAAGACCGCGCTGGTGGTGGACCGCCTTCCCAAGACCCGGTCCGGCAAGATATTGCGCGGCACCATGCAGAAGATCGCCGATGGCGAGAGCTATCGCATGCCGGCGACCATCGACGATCCGGCGATCCTGTCGGAAATCGGCGGCCGGCTGAACGATGCCGGCTATCCGCAGAAGGAATGAGTGGCGGCGCTCACTCCGCGCTGAGCGGCCGTTCCTGCCCGCCGGGCATCGTCATCGACGGGTCGTAGAGCCGCACGGCATTGCGCCCGGAATTCTTCGCGGCATAGAGCGCCATATCGGCCCGGCGCAGCAGTTCGGTCGGATCGACCTGCGCCCATTCCTCGTCATCCTGCTTGCTGGCGATGCCGATGCTGACGGTGATCGGGATGTCCACATTGCCTTCCGGCGCGTGGAAGGTCTCGCCGGCGATGCGGCTGCGCAGCCGTTCGGCAACGCGTTCGGCAATCGCGCGGTCGGCGTCCGGCATGACGATGACGAACTCCTCGCCGCCCAGCCGGGCGACAAGGTCGAAATTGCGCACATTCTTCATGATCCGGTCGGCCAGTTCGCGCAGCACGGCATCGCCCGCGCTGTGGCCATGCTGGTCGTTCACCTGCTTGAAATAGTCGATATCCATCAGCAGGATCGACATGTCCTTGTGGCTGTCGCCGCTGCGTGCGGTCAGCCCCTTCAGATGGCTGTAGAGATAGCGCCGGTTATAGAGGCCGGTCAGACTGTCGGTCAGCGCCAGCGACAGGCTCTGCTGGTAGTTCTCGCGCAGCCGGTCCTGATAGCGCCGCCGGCGGATCTGCGTGCGCACGCGCGCCAGCAGCTCGTTACGGTCGATCGGCTTCAGCAGATAATCGTTCACGCCGATATCCATCGCCTTGGCGATGCGCTGCATCTCGTCTTCCTCGGCGACCAGCAGGATGGGCAGCTGGCGGCTCTTCTCCTGCGCGCGCAGCTGCGAGCAGAACCGCAAGGCATCGTCGCCATTCAGGGCGAGGCTGGTGATGACCAGATCGTGGCAGCCATTGCGCACCGCTTCCAGACCGGCGGCGGCGGTGGCCGCCGTCTCGATATTGTCGGAATCGATCTGCAGCACTTCCTTGATGTTGGCGATGTCGATGGAGTTGTCCTCCACGATCAGCACCGAGGCGCGCCGCACATCGACGGCTTCGGAGCCTGCGCCCAGCATCAGACCCAGCTGGTGCGAGGTTTCCTCGCGCAGGCGCAGCTCGTCGGTCATCGTCTTCAGCCGGATCAGCGAGCGCACGCGCGCGAACAGCGCGATGTCGTTCACCGGCTTGGTCAGGAAATCGTCGGCGCCCGCCTCCAGCCCGCGCACGCGGTCGCTGGCATCGGACAGGGCGGTCACCATGACGACCGGGATGTGGTGGGTGGTGGCTTCCGCCTTCAGCCGGCGGCAGGTCTCGAACCCGTCCATGCCCGGCATCATCACGTCCAGCAGGATCAGGTCAGGGGAATCGCCCGCGGCGAGGCGCAGCGCGTCGCTGCCGTTGGTCGCACTGATGACGTCGAAATATTCCGCCGACAGCTTGGCTTCCAGCAGGCGGATATTCGGTGCGACATCATCGACAACTAGGACACGGCCGGGCATAGCACGTCAGTTCAAGAATTTCTGGACGGTCTCAAGAAAGTTCTGCACCGAAATAGGCTTGGCGATGTAGGCCTCGCAGCCGCCCTCGCGAATCTTTTCCTCATCGCCCTTCATGGCGAAGGCGGTGACCGCGATCACCGGGATCGCCTTCAGCCGGTCATCCTCCTTGATCCATTTTGTGACTTCCAGCCCGGATACCTCCGGCAGCTGGATATCCATCAGGATCAGGTCGGGGCGCTTGTCACGGGCGATTTTCAGCGCTTCCATGCCGTCCCTGGTCTGCAGGATATTATAGCCGTGTGCCTCGAGCAGATCATGAAACAGTTTCATGTTCAGCTCGTTGTCCTCGACGATCAGCACGGTCTTCGCCATTGTCCCCCCAGTCATGCGCGACCCGACGCCCTGTCCCCTTCGAAGAGACGGATATTTATGAACGCGAAGGTCAGCTTACAGTAGATTTTACGTAAGACCATCAAGCTTTTCTGACGAAAAAAGACGCTATGCGGTGGATAGGGAAATAGGGCGATGCGGATCGGGATCGATCTGGGCGGCACGAAAATCGAGATCGCGGCCCTGGACGAGGCGGATGGCGCGGTGCTGGCGCGCGAGCGTATCGCGACACCGCGCGGCGATTATGACGCGACCATCGCCGCCATCCGCGATCTGGTGGCCGGCATGGAGGCCAGGCTGGGCCGGGGTGGCACCGTCGGCATCGGCGTTCCGGGCGCGATCTCCCCGGCCAGCGGGCTGGTGAAGAACGCCAACTCGACCTGGCTGATCGGCCGGCCCTTCGACCGCGATCTGGAGGTGGCACTGGGCCGCCCGGTGCGGTTGGCCAACGATGCCAACTGCTTTGCCCTGTCGGAGGCGGTGGACGGGTCCGCCGCCGGTGCCGCGATCATGTTCGGCGTTATCCTTGGCACCGGGGTCGGCGGCGGCATCGTCGTGAATGGCCGGGTGCTGACCGGGGCGAACGCGATCTCCGGCGAATGGGGGCATAATCCGCTGCCCTGGCCCGAAGATACCGAAAGGCCGGGGCCAGCCTGCTATTGCGGTCGTCATGGCTGTATCGAGACCTTCCTGTCCGGGCCGGGCCTCGCCGCCGATCACCAGCGCGCCACCGGCACCGCGATGAGCGCGGAGGATGTCGTGGCGGCGGCAGCGGGGGGCGATGCAGCGGCGGAAGCGACCATGCGCCGCTATGAGGACCGGCTGGCCCGCGCGCTGGCGCATCTGGTCAATATCCTGGACCCTGAGGTGATCGTGCTGGGTGGCGGCCTGTCGGGCCTGCCGCGCCTCTATGAGGCGGTGCCGCGCCTGTGGGGGCGGTACATCTTCTCCGACCATGTGGCGACCCGCCTGCTGTCGCCGGTGCATGGCGATGCCGGCGGCGTGCGCGGCGCGGCCTGGCTGTGGCCCCCGGAACGGAACGACCGCAGATGACAGGGCTGTGCCGGGAGTGCGGCCATGTACTGCCGGAGAGTTGGGCGGCGCCGCGCTGCCCCGCCTGCGGCTCGCCGCGGCTGATCCGCCATGCCGAACTGGACACGCTGTCCATCGCGCATCTGGATTGTGACGCCTTCTATGCCAGCGTGGAAAAGCGCGACGATCCCAGCTTGCGGGACCGGCCGGTGCTGATCGGCGGCGGCAAGCGCGGCGTCGTCTCGGCGGCCTGCTACATCGCCCGCATCTATGGCTGTCGCTCGGCCATGCCGATGTTCAAGGCGCTGAAACTGTGCCCCGACGCCGTGGTCATCAAGCCGAACATGGAGAAGTACAGCGCCGTCGGGCGGCAGGTCCGCGCGCTGATGCTGGACACCACGCCGCTGGTGCAGCCGCTGTCAATCGACGAGGCATTCCTCGATTTGTCGGGGACGGAGAAGCTGCACAAGGGCAGCCCGGCGCACACGCTGGTCCTGCTGGTGCGGCGCATCGAGCGGGAGATCGGCATCACCGTCTCCATCGGCCTCAGCTATAACAAGTTCCTGGCGAAGATCGCCTCCGACCTCGACAAGCCGCGCGGCTTCGCCATCGTCGGCAAGACCGAGGCGCGGGACTTCCTGGCCCGCCAGCCGGTCTCGCTGATCTGGGGTGTCGGGCAGAGCCTGCAGGCGCGGCTGGTGAAGGATGGCATCACCCATATCGCGCAGCTGCAGGAGCTGGACGAGCGCACGCTGATCGCCCGCTACGGCGCGATGGGGCAGCGGCTGTTCCATTTCGCGCGCGGCATCGATGATCGCAAGGTGGAGCCGGAACGCGAAACCAAGAGCATCTCCGCCGAGACCACTTTCGATGATGATATCGCAGACCCGGAGGCGCTGCGCCCGATCCTGTGGCGGCTGTCGGAGAAGCTGGCGAAACGGCTGAAGGGCGAAGGCTTTGCCGCCGCCGGCATCACGCTGAAGCTGAAGACGGCGGATTTCCGGCTGCTGACCCGCAGCCGCCGGCTCGACAGCCCGACCCTGCTGGCCGAACGGCTCTATCGCGCTGCCCTGTCGCTGCTGGAGAAGGAGGCGACGGGCACCTCCTTCCGGCTGATCGGCATTGGCGCCAGCGCGCTGGCCGACCCCGCCGATGCCGATCCGCCCGATCTGGTCGATCCCGACCGCGAGCGGCAGAAGAAGATCGAGGGCGCGATGGACGCGGTGCGCAAGAAGCTGGGCGATGCGGCCATCCTGAAGGGACGGGGCTTTCCGGGGAAACGGTAGACTTACCTCTTCTCACTGCATGTCATTCCCGGCCTTGTGCCGGGAATCCAGGCCTCCGCTTACTCGACCATCGATCCAGTGGGCTGAAATCTGGACCCCCGGGACAAGCCCGGGGGTGACGGCCTGTATTAGTGGTGCCTGTCCGGGGATAGGAATTAAATCGACATCGGGTAAAGGCGTGGCCTGTCGGGCAAACGGTAGGCGCGCCCCGCATTGCCAGCGCCGCCGCCGCCCGCTAGCCTTGCCGGCAAAGAAGAATCAACACAGGGCAGGAAGCGAGCATGACGAACCCCTATGCGCGGGATATGGACAAGAACGCGGCCAACTACACGCCGCTCTCCCCACTGTCCTTTCTGGAGCGCACGGCTTCGGTCTACCCCGACCGTATCGGCGTGGTGCATGGAACGCTGAAACGAACCTGGCGGGAAATCTACCGGCGCAGCCGGCGGCTGGCCTCTGCACTGGCGCAGCATGGCATCGGTAAGGGCGACACGGTGGCGGTCATGGCGCCCAACGTGCCGGAGATGGTGGAATGCCATTTCGGCGTGCCGATGGCGGGCGCCGTGCTGAACGCGCTGAACACAAGGCTGGATGCGGCCACCATCGCCTTCATCCTGGAGCACGGCGAGGCGAAGGTGCTGATCACCGACCGGGAATTCGCGGGCACCATCGCCGCCGCCCTGAAGCAGGTGCGGGTCCGGCCGCTGGTGATCGATATCGACGATCCGCTCTATGACGGGCCGGGCGAGCATCTGGGCAGCCTGGATTACGAAGCCTTCATCGCCGATGGCGACCCGGATTTCGCCTGGCACTTGCCGGCGGATGAATGGGACGCGATCTCGCTGAACTATACCTCCGGCACCACGGGCGATCCGAAGGGCGTGGTCTATCACCATCGCGGCGCCTATCTGAACGCGCTGGGCAATGTGCTGGCCTGGAACATGCCGCGCCATGCCGTCTATCTGTGGACGCTGCCGATGTTCCACTGCAATGGCTGGTGCTTCCCCTGGACGGTGACCGCCCAGGCCGGCACCCATGTCTGCCTGCGCCGGGTGGAGGCGAAGGCGATCTACGATGCCTTTGCCGATCATGGCGTCACCCATCTGTGCGGCGCCCCCATCGTCATGGGACTGCTGGTGAACGCGAAGCCGGAGGAGCGGCGCGACTTCCCGCAGCAGGTGGAGATGATGACCGCCGCCGCCCCGCCGCCGGCCAGCATCATCCAGGGCATGGAGGCGCTGGGCATCAAGGTCACCCACGTCTATGGGCTGACCGAGGTCTATGGCCCGGTGGTGGTCTGCGCCTGGCAGCCGGAATGGGATACCCTGCCGGTGGAGGAGCAGGCCCGCATCAAGGCGCGCCAGGGGGTGAATTATCCGGTGCTGGAAGGGCTCATGGTGGCGGACCCGGAGACGCTGGCCCCGGTGCCGGCGGATGCGGCGACCATGGGCGAGGTGTTCATGCGCGGCAATGTCGTCATGAAGGGGTATCTGAAGAACCCGGCCGCGACCGAAAAGGCGTTCAGGGGCGGCTGGTTCCATACCGGCGATCTGGGCGTGCTGCACCCGGACGGTTATGTCGAGCTGAAGGACCGGTCCAAGGACATCATCATTTCCGGCGGCGAGAACATCTCCACCATCGAGGTGGAAGGCGTGCTCTACCGCCATCCCGCCGTGATGGAGGCCGCCGTGGTCGCAAGGCCGGACGAGAAATGGGGCGAGACCCCGTGCGCCTTCGTCAACCCGAAGCCGGGGCAGAGCGTCACCGAGGCGGAGATCATCGCCTTCTGCCGGCAGCATCTGGCCGGCTTCAAGGTGCCGAAGACAGTGATCTTTGGCGATTTGCCGAAGACCAGCACCGGCAAGGTGCAGAAATTCGTCCTGCGCGACAAGGCACGGGAATTGTGAGGGGGAGCGTCAATCTCCCCTCACCCAGCCTCGGCTAGGCTCGTTCCTCGCCAAGCCTCGACATCCCTCTCCCCTTCCGGGGCGAGGGATTTCATAAAGGGCTTTTTCCTTTCCCTCGCCCCCTTGGGGGAGAGGGTTGGTGAGCCTTATCGAGCCAAAGGCGAGATTAGGCGAGGCTGGGTGAGGGGGTAACTTTGGGTAGAGAAGTCGGGTCCTACCTTCCTACCCCTTCGCCGGCTCGAAGCGCAGCAGTTCAGCACCTTCCTCGACCAGGTCGCCGGTGCCGTAATGCAGCTCCGCGACGGTGCCGTCGGCGGGGGCGGCGATGGTGTGTTCCATCTTCATCGCCTCCATGACCATCAGGGCGGCGCCCTTGGTGACCTTGGCGCCGGCCTCGATCAGCACCTGCACGATCTTGCCGGGCATCGGCGCGGTGAAGCGCGCGCCGGCCCCCTCGGCCATCGCCTCGGCCTCCAGCAGCGGGTCGATCAGGCTGAGCCGCCGGTCCGGCTGGCCAGCGCCGGGCAGCACCCAGTAATCCAGCCCGTCGCGGATCACCGTTGCCTCGCGGCGCACGCCGTCCAGCAGCACGGTCAGAAGCCCATCCTCCTCGGCCAGAAGCTGGACCGGCATGCTGCCGCCGGGCAGGTCGAGCACGAAGCCATCGCGGCGGAAATGCAGCGTCACCACCCGTTCGGCCTCGCCATCGCGGAAGGCAAGCCGGTGGTGGGCATCGTCATTCAGGCGCCAGCCATCGACACGGTGCCAGGGCGAGAAGGGATCGCCGGAGCGCACGGCTTCCTCCCGTGCCTCGCGGGTGCGGGCGGCCATGAAAGCCAGCGCGGCCAATGCGAGATGGATATCCCCGGCGGGCTGGGCCGGCGGCAGCAGGTCCGCCTCGTGCTCGGCGATGAAGCCGGTATGGACATCGCCGGCGGCAAAGGCGGGATGGCGGGCAAGTGCTGCCAGAAAGCCGATATTGGTGGCAAGCCCGGCAACCCGTGTCGCCTCCAGCGCGCGGGAAAGCCGGTCCAGCGCCTCGGTCCGGTCGGCGCCATGCACGATCAGCTTGGCGATCATCGGATCGTAATGGACGGAGACGCTGTCGCCCTCGCGCACGCCGGTATCGATGCGCACGCCGTCCGTCGGGAAGCGCAGTGCTGCCAGCCTGCCGGTCTGCGGCACGAAATCGCGCGCCGGGTCTTCGGCATAGAGCCGCGCCTCGAAGGCATGGCCGTTGATGCGCAGCTGGTCCTGTGCCAACGGCAAAGGCTCGCCCGACGCGACGCGCAGCTGCCATTCGACAAGGTCGAGGCCGGTGATCGCCTCGGTCACCGGATGCTCCACCTGCAGGCGGGTGTTCATCTCCATGAAGAAGAAGTCGCCCGCCGCATCGACGATGAATTCCACCGTGCCGGCGCCGACATAGGAAATCGCCCTGGCGGCGGCCACGGCGGCGTCGCCCATCTCGCGCCGCCGTGCCTCTGCCATGCCGGGGGCGGGGGCTTCCTCGATCACCTTCTGGTGGCGGCGCTGGACCGAGCAGTCACGCTCGAACAGGTGCAGGCAATTGCCATGGCCATCGGCGAAGATCTGGATTTCGACATGGCGCGGGCGAACCAGATATTTCTCGATCAGCACCTTGTCATCGCCGAAGGAGGCCGAGGCCTCGCGTTTGGCGGAGGCCAGCTGGGCGGCGAAATCGACCGGCTGTTCGACAACCTTCATGCCTTTGCCGCCGCCGCCTGCCGAGGCCTTGATGAGGACGGGATAGCCGATGCGGTTGGCCTGCCTTTCCAGGAAGGCGGGTTCCTGCTTGTCGCCATGATAGCCTGGCACCAGCGGCACCTTGGCCTTTTCCATCAGCTGCTTTGCCGCCGACTTGCTGCCCATCGCCTCGATGGCGCTGGCCGGCGGGCCGACGAAGATGATGCCCGCATCGGCGCAGGCGCGGGCGAAGTCCGCATTTTCCGACAGGAAGCCATAGCCGGGATGAATGGCATCGGCCCCGGCGCGCTTCGCCACATCGAGGATGACATCGCCGCGCAGGTAGGAGTCGCGGGCCGATGCGGCGCCGATGGGCCAGGCCTCGTCGCAGCTTTCCACATGCAGGCTGTCGGCATCGGCCTCGGAATAGACAGCGATGGTGCGGATGCCCAGTCGCCGGGCGGTGCGGGCGATGCGGCAGGCGATCTCGCCGCGGTTGGCGATCAGCAGCGTGCGGATGATCATTCGCTCACCCAGGCCGGCTTGCGTTTCTCCAGAAAGGCGGACAGCCCTTCGCGGCCTTCCTTGCTGGCGCGAATGCGGCCGATGCGCAGCGCCGTCTCGCGCCGGAGGTTGCCGTCGAATTCCAGCCCGTCCACCAGATGCACCAGATCCTTGGCGGCGCGGGTCGCCTCGGGGCCGGATTTCAGGATGGCATCGAGAATGCCGTCCACCGTTGCGTCCAGCTGGTCGGCGGGCACCACCTCATGCACAAGGCCGAGGCGCAGTGCGGTCGCGGCGTCGAACCGCTCCCCGGTCAGGAAATAGCGCCGGGCCTGCCGCGTGCCGATGGCGCGCACCGCATAGGGGCTGATCGCGGCGGGGATGATGCCCAGCCGCACCTCGGAGAAGGCGAAGGTCGCGCTGTCGGCGGCAATCGCGATGTCGCAGCAGGCCACCAGCCCAACGCCGCCGCCCATCGCCGCCCCCTGCACGCGGGCGACCACCGGCATCGGCAGGCGGTCGAGCGCCTCCATCATGTCGGTCAGCGCCAGCGCGTCGGTGAAGTTCTCATGCTCGCCGGAGGCCGCCATGCGGCGCATCCAGTCGAGATCGGCCCCGGCGGAGAAGCTCTTGCCCTCCGAGGTCAGCAGCAGCACGCGGACGAAATCATCCTGCGCCAGCTTCTTGAAGACCGCCGACAGGTCGGCGATCAGCTTCTCGTCGAAGGCGTTGTGGATGTCCGGCCGGTTCAGGCGCAGCACCGCCACGCCGTCCGGCCGCTTCTCGAAGATAAGGGGCTGATCGGTCATGGCGGGATGCTTTCTTTTTACTCGAAATGTGTGGCGACCAGCCGGTCCAGCAGCCGCACGCCGAAGCCGGACGCGCCCTTCGGAACGGTCGGCTTGTCCTTGTAGGCCCAGGCAACGCCGGCAATGTCCAGATGCACCCACGGCACGTCGTTGGTGAAGCGCTTCAGGAACATGGCGGCGGTGATGGAGCCGCCGGGCCGGCCGCCGACATTCTTCATGTCCGCCGCGTCGGTGTTCAGTTCCTTGTCGTAGGCATCGCCGATCGGCATGTGCCAGATCGTCTCGCCGATCTCCTTGCCGCAGCCGGCGATCTGTTCGGCCAGCGTGTCGTCGCTGGCGAACATGCCGGCATGTTCATGGCCCAGCGAGATGATGATGGCACCGGTCAGGGTGGCGAGGTCGATCATGAAGCGCGGCTTGAAGCGGTCCTGGCAATACCACAGGCAGTCGGCGAGCACGAGGCGGCCTTCCGCGTCGGTGTTGATGACCTCGATGGTCTGGCCCGACATGGAGGTGACGATGTCGCCCGGCCGCTGCGCATTGCCGTCCGGCATGTTCTCGACCAGCCCGACGATGCCGATGACATTGGCCTTCGCCTTGCGGCCGGCCAGCGCCTTCATCAGCCCGATGACGGTGCCGGAGCCGCCCATGTCCCACTTCATCTCCTCCATGCCGCCGGCCGGCTTGATGGAGATGCCGCCAGTGTCGAAGGTCACACCCTTGCCGATGAAGGCCAGCGGCTTGTCCTTGGATTTCGGCGCGCCCTTCCACTGCATGATGACCATCTTCGGCTCGCGCACGCTGCCTTGGGCCACGCCCAGCAGCGCGCCCATGCCCAGCTTCTTCATCTCCTTCTGGCCCAGCACCTCGACCTCGACGCCAAGCTCGGCCAGCTTCTTCGCTTCTTCGGCCAGAGTCTCGGGGTAGATGATGTTGCCCGGCTCGGAGACGACATCACGGGTCAGGAACACGCCCTCGGCGATGGCCTCCAGCGGGGCGAACAGCTTCTTCGCGTCGGCGGCGCGCTCGGTCAGCACGGACAGCTTCTTCAGGCTCGGCTTGTCCTCGGCCTTTTCCTTGGTGCGGTACTTGTCGAACCGGTAGCTGCGCAGCATGGCGCCATAGGCCATGTGGGCGGCGATCTCCGCCTCGGAGGCCGGGCCGGCCTCGACCCAGATCGATGCCTCGCTCTCGCCGCTGCCGGCCAGCGCTGCATAGATGCCGCCGCCGGCTTCCTCCGCCCAGCGCGGGGTGATGCCGTCGGTCTTGCCGACGCCGTACAGCAGGATGCGCGAGGCATCAATGCCCGACGGGGCAAGGATGGCCAGGGTCTGGTGCGCCTTGCCGGTGAAGCGGCTGGCGGCCATGGCGCGGGTCAGCGCGCCGCCGGTGCGATGGTCGAGATCGGCCGCCGCCGCGCCCATCGTGCGGTCTTCCAGAATACCGACGACGAGGGCGCCCTTCTTGGGCAGGTCATGCTTCGCGAAACCGATCTTCATCTTCCATTCCCCTTGGGCTTCGGCCATCGATGTTGAACTGCAGGCCAGGGCCAGCCGGCCCCGGCACCTATGGGTCTATAGCACAGCGGCCATCGCCGCTGCAGTCCCCCATACTGCATTACGTAATGGCCCAGAAAACCAGCGAAAAGCCTTTACGGACAGGGTAAACTCGGATACCCCGACAACGAAGCCCCGCCGGGGCAATGAGAAATCGCCCGGAATCCAAGGCAACAGCGCTCAGCATGGTACGTCGCATCGATCGCTACATTGTCCGGCAGCTGGTCGTCGCGATCTTCTTCGTGCTGATCTGCCTGACAGCGGCGATCTGGCTGACGCAGTCGCTGCGCCTCATCGACCTGATCGTCAATCGCGGGCTGCCGATCACCACCTTCCTGTATCTCACTGTGCTGTTGCTGCCGCAATTCCTGGCGCTGGTGCTGCCGGTCGCCTGTTTCGCGGCGATCCTGTTCACCTACAACCGGATGATGAGCGACAGCGAGATGGTGGTGATGTTCGGCTCCGGCGTGGGGCCGTTGTCGCTGGCCCGGCCGGCGCTGGCCTGTGCGTTGGGCGTGACCGTCATCGGCTATGCCATCATGCTGTACTTCATGCCGGCGGCCTATCGCGACTTCAAGGATCTGCAGTTCCAGATCCGCAACAATTATTCCAACGTGCTGCTGCGCGAGGGTGTGTTCACCAGCGTCGGCGACCGGCTGACCGTGTTCATCCGCCAGCAGAACAGCGACGGCCAGCTGTTCGGCATCCTGATCCATGATGGGCGCGACCCGGCCAATCCGGAAACGCTGATTGCCGAGCAGGGCGCGCTGGTCATCACCGACGAGGGGCCTCGCGTGGTGATGGTGAACGGCAACCGCCAGACGCGTGACACGCAGGGCCGCCAGACCACGCTGTATTTCGACCGTTACACCGTCGAGATCGGCACCATGCAGCAGGAATTCGCCGGGCGCTGGCGCGAACCGCGCGAGCGTTTCCTGATGGAGCTGCTGGCAGAAAGCGACAATCCCGACGATGTGCGCTTCCGCAACCGGCTGATCACCGAGGTGCATAACCGGCTGGCCAGCCCGCTGCTGACCATCGGCTTCGCCATGATCGGGCTGGCGGCACTGTTCAGCGGTGAGTTCTCGCGCCGCGGGCGCACCGCGCGCCTGCTGGCCGCGGTGGTCATCATGCTGGCCTGCCAGGCGCTTTATTTTGCCGCCATGTCGCTGGCGCAACGCAATGTCGCGGCGGTCGGGCTGCTCTATCTGCCGTCGCTGCTGCCGTTGGTGCTCGGGCTCTATGTACTGGTGCGCCGGCGGCGGCGACCGCCGGCCTATGCCGATCCGGCGACGGCGGGCTGACCGATGGCTGCGATGCGAACCCGCCTTTCCCTGACGCTGTCGCTCTATTTCGCGCGGAATTTCCTGCTGCAATTCGCGGGCGTGTTCCTGTCGATCCTGCTGGTCGTACTGATCGGCGATACGGTGGAACTGCTGCGCCGCTCCGCCTCGCACGAGGATGTGGGGCTGCAGACCGTGCTGGCCATGGCGCTGCTGAAGCAGCCGAACATGGCGCAGATCATCCTGCCCTTCGCCATGCTGTTCGCGGCCCTGCTGTCCTTCACAAGGCTGACGCGGACGCAGGAGCTTGTGGTCACCCGCGCGGCCGGCATCTCGGTCTGGCAGTTCCTGTTTCCGGCGCTGATGTGCGCGCTGCTGATCGGCGGATTCCGGGTAACCCTGTTCAACCCGTTCGCCTCGATCCTGACGGCACGCTACGAGTTCCTGGAGCGCACGCATCTGGACTGGAGCAGCAATCTGCTGGCGGTGTCGGATACCGGACTGTGGCTGCGGCAATCGACGCCGGACGGCAGCTCTATCCTGCATGCCCAGGGGGTGGACCAGACCAGCCAGGAATTCCAGGGCATCATCGTCTTCCTCTATAACAAGGAAGAACGCTTCACCGGACGCATCGACGCCATGCGCGGGCGTCTGGTGCCCGGCGCCTGGGAATTCAGCGATGTGTCGATCCGCGACGAGGGGCAACAGGCCCGGCTGCTGGAGAGCTACCGGCTGCCCACCGACCTGACGCTGGAGAACCTGCAGGAAAGCTTCGCCGCGCCGGAAACCATGTCGTTCTGGGAGCTGCCGCGTTTCATCGAGATTCTGGAACATGCCGGCTTCTCCGCGCAGAAGCACAGGCTTTACCTGCATTCGCTGCTGGCCAGCCCGTTTCTGCTGTGCGCGATGGTGCTGGTGGCGGCGACCTTCTCGCTCAGGCTCACCCGGCATGGCGGAACGCTCGCCATCGCATCCGGCGGCTTGCTTGTTGGCTTCATTCTGTATTTCTTTAGCGACCTGATCTATGCGCTCGGCCTGTCCGGACGTATTCCCGTGACCCTGTCCGCCTGGACGCCGGCGACTGTCAGCCTGCTGTTCGGGGTGTCCATGCTGTTCCATCTGGAGGATGGCTGATCCCGTGCCGCGCCGCCGATTTGCTCTTCCCCTGATGCTTGCCCTGGGCGCGCTGCTGCTGGCGCCGGGGATCGGGCATGCCCAGCAGCAGGGCCAGACCGCGCAGCAGGAAGAACCGCCGGTCCTGTTTACCGCCGACCAGATGGAGTATGACGAGACGCTGATGACGGTCACCGCGCGCGGCAATGTCGAGCTGTCGCAGAATGACCGTGTGCTGCGCGCCGATGTCGTGACGTACAACCAGAAGACCGACATCGTGACGGCAACCGGCAATGTCGTGCTGGTGGAGCCGAGCGGCGAGGTGGCCTTCGCCGACTACGCCGAACTGACCGGCGACCTGCGCGACGGCTTCATCGACCAGCTGCGCGTCCTGCTGACCGACAATTCCCGCCTGGCCGCCAATAGCGCCCGGCGCATCGACGGTAACCGCAAGGAGATGGAGCGGGCGGTCTATTCGCCCTGCGACCTGTGCGCCAAGGACCCGACGCGCCCGCCGCTGTGGCAGATGAAGGCGCGCCGCGTTGTGCATGACGAGGAGACGAAGGACCTCGTCTATAACGACGCGGTGATGGAGATTGCGGGCTTCCCGGTCGCCTACCTGCCCTATTTCAGCCATCCGGACCCGACGGTGGACCGGCGCAGCGGCGTGCTGGTGCCGCGCATCGGCTATTCGGACGATCTGGGCGCGGTGCTGGGCGTGCCCTACTATTATACCTTCTCACCGCAGAACGACATGACCGTGGAGCCGATCTACATGTCGGAGGAGGGCGGCATGCTGCTGGGCGAGTACCGTCACCGCTTCTATTTCGGGGAGGTCACGCTGGCCGGCAGCCTTGGCTATCTCGATGAGCGCGAGGTCGGGCGGGAAACCGGCGACCAGGTCGCCAAGGGCCATATCGACAGCGAGGGCATCTTTCACCTGACCGACCGCTGGCGTGCCGGCTTCGATGTGGAGCGGGTCAGCGACCGCACCTATCTGAAGCGCTACCGGCTGGATTCGCGCGACGTGCTGACCAGCCGCGTCTATGCCGAGCGTTTCGCGCCGATGGCCTATACCTCGGTCGCCTCCTATTCCTTCCAGGGCCTGCGCTCTTTCGACGTGGATGAGCAGATGCCGCTCGTCGCCCCCTATGCGCAGCACCGCATGCGCACCGCGCCGGACCCGAATGGCAGCTATTTCTCGCTGGATGCGACCGCCCTGTCGCTGACGCGGGAGATTGGCGCCGACAGCCGGCGCGTCTCCTTCCTGTCCGGCTGGCACCTGCCCTATTACGCGCCGTCAGGCGAGATCTACACGCTATCGGCCACGGTGCAGACCGACTTGTATTCGGTGGATGATCTGGCTGATCCGACGAACCCGAACCGCGACCTCAGCGGCGAGACGGGGCGCGTCTTCCCGCAGGTTAGCCTGGGCTGGCGCTATCCCTTCGTGCGCGATGCGGGATCGGTCCGCCAGCTGGTCGAGCCGATCGTGAATTTCGTTGCCAGCCCGAATGGCAGCAACCCGGACGACATCGCCAACGAGGACAGCCAGGCGCTGATCTTCGATGCGACCAACCTGTTCCGCTCTAACCGCTATTCCGGCACCGACCGGGTGTCCAGCGGCACGCGCGTCGATTACGGCATGAATTTCGGCCTGTATGGCGATGGCGGGGGGCATAGCAGCCTGTTCCTGGGGCAGAGCTACCGGCTGCGCGAGGACACCACCTATGACCGCGGCACCGGGCTTGAGGATAATTTCTCCGACTATGTCGGGCGCCTGCAGATTTCGCCCTCGCGCTATTTCGACCTGGTCTATCGCTTCCGGCTGGACCATGAGGCGCTGGACGTCACCCGCAACGAGCTGTCGCTCTATGGCGGGCCGCAGCGTTTCCGCGTGAACCTGAATTATGTGAAGCTGCCCGAGCAGGCGGAGACGCCGGAATTCGGCAAGCGCGAGGAAATCTCCGGCGGGTTCGTCTCACAGATCGACCGCAACTGGCGGTTCGGCTCGCGCGTCGTGCGCGAAATGGGCGACGATGCCGGCATGCGCGAGGTCCAGGCGACGCTGGCCTATGCCGACGAATGCCTGCTGATCGGCGTCAGCTACCGCAAGACCTTCACCAACGATGTCGGGCTGGAGCCAGATAACAGCATCTTCTTCCGCATCGAATTCAAGAATCTCGGCGCCATCGGCAGCAACCAGTCCCTTTTCTGATGCCTGGGACCATTCGCCACCCTACTGTGCGCATGTCGCGACTTGCACCGAATCGATTGCAGGGATACCTGTGCTAGCCATGATGCATCGACTGTTCCGACCCTCCCTTGCAGTAATGTCCATGAACGCGCTTACCCGGCGCCTGGTGGGCGGGCTGCTCTGCCTGTGCATGGCCGTCGGGCTGACGCTTGGCAGCGCCCAGCCGGCCCCGGCGCAGAGCGGCAGCCTGCGGATCGCCGCCGTGGTGAATGACGAGATCATCTCGCTGTTCGACCTGGAGGTGCGGCTGTCCCTGACGCTGCTGGGCGCCAGCCTGCCCAACACGCGGGAGAACCGGCAGCGCCTTGCCGGGCAGGTGCTGCGCGCCATGATCGACGAGAAGCTGCAGATGCAGGAGGCCAAGCGCATCGGCATCACGGTATCCGACCAGGAGATCGCGGAGGCGATCCGCCGTATCGAGATGCAGAACCAGATGCCGCAGGGGGGGCTCGACCGGATGCTGGCCGGGCAGAATATCCCCCGGCAGACGTTGGAGGAACAGTTGCGGGCCGCCCTGGCCTGGCGCCGCGTCGTCGCCCGCCGCTTTTCCAGCGGAGCCGAGATCAGCGACGAGGAGATCAACGAGCAGCTGGCGCAGATCGAGGCGCGGCGCGGCCAGCCGGAAGTGCTGGTGAAGGAGATCCTGCTGCCGGTGGATACGCCCGAACGCGAGGCCGAGGTCCGCAGCTTCGCCGAGCGGCTGGTGTCGCAGTACCGCGAGGGCGCTCCCTTCGAGGGGCTGGCCCAGCAGTTCAGCCAGAGTGCGTCGGCCCGTGTCGGCGGCGATATCGGCTGGATCGGCGCGGATGCGCTGGATGAGCCGCTGGCCCAGGCCATTGCCGATCTGCCGGCGGGACAGATCACCGAGCCGATCCGCACCGTTCTTGGCTTCTATATCCTAAAGGTCGAGGATCGCCGCATCCGTGAGCAGGCACCGCCCAGCGATGCCATGGTGTCGCTGCGCCAGATCGCCCTGCCGGTGCCGCTCGATGCCCCGCCGGAGCGCCTGCAGGAAGTTGCCGGCCGCATGCGTGAAGCCGTCGCCCAGACCGCGGGGTGCGAGACCCTGCCTGATGTCGCGAAGAGCCTCGACGCGCCCGCCCCCATAGATCTGGGCCGTGTCCGCCAGGGTGACCTGTCGCCGGCGATCCGCGATGCGGTCGCCACCGTCGAGGTTGGCAAGGCCAGCGCGCCGGTGCCGCTGCCCGGCGGTGTCTCCGTCTTTGTCGTCTGCGACCGTGAGTCGGTGATGAGCGACCTGCCCTCGCGCCCGGAAATCCGCCAGCGCCTGGAAAACGAGAAGCTGGAAGTGCTGGCGCGCCGGCTGATGCGCGACCTGAAGCGGGCGGCCTTCATCGATATACGGATTTGACGCCATGTCCATGCCGGCTGCCCTGCCGCTCGCCCTGACCATGGGCGAACCCGCCGGGATCGCGGGCGAGATCGCGCTGAAGGCCTGGCTCCGGCGGAATGAGGGGATGGCCCCGTTCTTCCTGCTGGACGATCCCGACCGGATGACGGCGCTGGCGGCCAAGGTCGGATTCGATGTACCGATTGCGACCATTGACGGGCCGGAAGAAGCACCGGGCGTGTTTGCCACGGCCCTGCCGGTGCTGCCGGAACCGCTGGCCGTGCCGGTTACGCCGGGCCGGCCCGATCCGGCCAATGCGGCGGCGGTGATTCGCGCCATCGACCGCGCGGTCGAACTGGTGCAGGCGGGCCGGGCCGGGGCGGTGGTCACCAACCCGATCCAGAAGCAGACGCTCTATCAGGCGGGCTTCACCCATGCCGGCCATACCGACTATCTGGCGCATCTGGCTGGCGGGGTCGAGGTCGTGATGATGCTGGCCTGCCCGCAGCTGCGCGTCGTGCCGGTGACGGTGCATGTGCCGCTGGCTGCGGTGCCGGGTCTGCTGACGACGGAGCTGATTGTCAGTGCCGCGCGGATCACCGCGGCGGGCTTGCTGCGCGATTTCGGGATATCCGCACCCCGCCTCGCGGTCGCTGGCCTCAATCCGCATGCCGGGGAGGGGGGCACCATCGGGCGTGAGGATATCGACATCGTCGCGCCCGCCATTGCTGCATTGCAGGCGGAAGGGATCGCGGCCTTCGGCCCGCTGTCCGCCGACACGCTGTTCCATGAAGAGGCACGGCGCACCTATGACGCGGCCCTGTGCATGTATCACGATCAGGCGCTGATCCCGATCAAGACGCTGGATTTCCACGGCGGCGTGAATGTGACGCTGGGCCTGCCCTTCATCCGCACCTCGCCGGACCATGGCACGGCACTGGATCTCGCCGGCACCGGCAGGGCGAATGAATCCAGCCTGCTGGCCGCGCTGCGCATGGCCGGCGAGATGGCGGCCCGCCATCATGGATCGGGCAATGGATGAGGTGCAGGCGGCGGTCGCCGCGCTGCCGCCGCTGCGCGAGGTGATCGCCGCCAACGATCTCGGCGCCAAGAAGCAGCTTGGCCAGAATTTCCTGCTCGACCTGAACCTGACCGGCCGCATCGCGCGATCGGCCGGCGATCTGACGCAAGGCACGGTGATCGAGGTCGGACCGGGGCCGGGCGGGCTGACCCGCGCGCTGTTGCTGGCCGGTGCCCGGCGCGTCGTTGCCATAGAGCGCGATCCGCGCTGCATCGCGGCCTTGCAGCCACTGGTCGAGGCCGCCGCTGGGCGGCTGACGCTGATCGAGGCCGATGCGCTGACCGTCGATATCGCCACGCTGGGGCCGGCGCCGCGCCGCATCGTCGCCAACCTGCCCTATAATGTGGCGACGCCGCTGCTGATGGGCTGGCTCGATGCGCTACCAGAGCTTCAGAGCATGACCCTGATGTTCCAGAAGGAGGTGGCGGAGCGGCTGCGTGCCGGCCATGGCGAGGAAGCCTATGGCAGGCTGTCCGTCATCGTGCAATGGCTGTGCGCGGCGGACCTGCTGTTCGATATTCCGCCGCGCGCCTTCACCCCGCCGCCGAAGGTCACCTCCAGCGTCGTGCATCTGGTGCCGCGCGCGCAGCCGCTGGCCCCGGCGGAGAAGAACCTGCTGGAGCGGGTGACGGCGGCGGCCTTCGGGCAGCGCCGCAAGATGCTGCGGCAGAGCCTGAAAAGTCTCGGTACCGATCCGCTTGCCCTGCTGGCGGCAGCCAGCATCGAGCCGACGCTGCGGGCCGAGCAGCTGTCGATTGCGCAGTTCTGCGCGCTGGCCGAAGCCCTTCGGAGCGCCGGCCGCTAGTCCGCTCAGCGGCATGGCAGCGTCCGTGCATTGCCGGTGGTGAAGCGCTCACGCTTGGTCCTAGAATGCCGCCAAAACGATAGCGAGGATGACAGCCATGGCCTTTCCCGCCCGTGTGAAGATCGTTGAGGTCGGCCCGCGCGACGGGCTGCAGAACGAACAGCAGCCGGTGCCCGCCAGCGTGAAGATCGAACTGATCGACCGGCTGAGCGATGCCGGCCTGCCGGTCATCGAATCGGGCAGCTTCGTCTCGCCGAAATGGGTGCCGCAGATGGCCGGCAGCGCCGAGGTGATGGCCGGCATCCGGCGCAAGCAGGGCGTCTCCTATCCGGTGCTGGTGCCGAACATGAAGGGGCTGGAGGGTGCGCTGGCCGCCGGGGTGGAGGAAATCGCCATCTTCGGTGCCGTCACCGAGAGCTTCTCGCAAAGAAATATCAACTGCTCCATCGCCGAGAGCCTGGACCGCTTCCGTCCGGTGGCGGAACGCGCGCTCGCGGAGGGGCTAAGGGTACGCGGCTATCTCTCCTGCGTGCTGGGCTGCCCCTATGAGGGCGAGGTCGCGCCCGATGTGGTGGCCGGCCTTGCCGCCGATCTGATGGCGATGGGCTGCTACGAGGTGTCGCTGGGCGATACCATTGGCGTCGGCACGCCGGGCAAGGCGGCAGCGCTGGTCGAGCGAGTGGCGCACGAGGTGCCGATGGACCGGCTGGCGGTGCATTTCCACGATACCTATGGCCAGGCGCTGGCCAATATCTATGCTGCACTCGATCTCGGTGTTGCCGTTCTGGACAGCTCGGTCGCCGGGCTGGGCGGCTGCCCCTATGCCAAGGGGGCCAGCGGCAATGTCGCGACCGAGGATGTCGTCTATATGCTGAACGGGCTGGGTATCGAGACCGGGGTTGATCTGGATGCGCTGGTCGATGCCGCGCTGTTCATCTCGCAGGCGCTGGGCCGGCCGCCTTCGTCCCGGGTGACCTGCGCGATCTCCGGCAAGCGGGCGGCCTGAGCATGGCGTCTGCCCTGAGGCAACGCGCGCCGGCCCTGCTGGTGCTGGCGGCGGCGCTGCTGGTGCTGTTCCTGCCGGCCCCGGAGGGTGCGCCCGCCGGCTTTTCCGCCGCCGCCGCGCTGACCATCTTCGCCATCGGCTTCTGGGCGGTCGGCGCGCTGCCGGAATATCTGACGGCGGTGTGCTTCTTCCTGCTGGCGATGATCTTCAAGGTGGCGCCGGCCAATGTGGTGTTCTCCGGCTTCGAGGCCGGCGCGCTGTGGCTGGTGTTCGGTGGCCTGATCATCGCCGCCGGGGTGCAGCGCACCGGGCTCGGCCGGCGCATCGCGGAGCTGCTGGTCGGCAAGCTGGCCGGCTCCTATCCCCGCATCATCACCGGCGTGGTGCTGGTGTCGCTGGCGCTCGCCTTCCTGATGCCCTCCACCATGGGGCGGGTGCTGCTGCTGGTGCCGATCTTCCTGGCGCTGGCCGACCGGATGGGGTTCGAACCCGGCAGCAATGGCCGTACCGGCATGGTGGTGGCGGTGGCGCTGTCCAGCTTCCTGGGTCCGGCGGCGATCCTGCCGGCCAATGTGCCGAACAATGTGCTGGCGGGCGCCGCCGAGGCCTATCACGGCCTCACCATCACCTATTTCGACTATCTGCTGCTGCATTTCCCGGTGCTGGGTGTGTTGAAATCGGCGCTGCTGGTCTGGCTGATCTGCCGCATCTTCCCGGACCGCGTGCATGCCGAGCTGCCGCCGTTGGGAGAACGCACGAAGCTGAGCGGCGAGGAACGCAACCTCGCCATCATCCTGGGGCTGGCACTGGCCTTCTTCGTCACCGACACGCTGCATGGCATCTCGCCGGCCTGGATTTCGCTGGCCGCCGGCGTGGCCTGCCTGCTGCCGATGATCGCCATCGTCACGCCGCAGGGCTTCCGCACCGATGTGCAGATGGGGCCGCTGTTCTATGTCGCCGGCATCCTCGGGCTGGGGGCGCTGGTGGCGACCAGCGGCGTCGGCGATTTCCTGTCCCGGCTGCTGCTCGACGCCGTGCATCTGGAAGACGGGGCGGATGCCTATAATTTCTTCGCCCTGTCGGCCATCGGCATGGTGCTGGGCATGGTGGCGACGATGCCGGGCATCCCGGCCATCCTGTCGCCCATTGCCGGCGACATCGCCGCCGTCACCGGCATGACGCTGGATCAGGTGCTGATGCTGCAGGTGCTGGGCTTTTCCACCCTGGTGCTGCCCTATCAGGTGCCGCCGGTGCTGGTGGCGCTGCAGGTCGGCGGCGTGCCGGTCGGCCAGGCGGCCAGGGTCACTTTGCCGCTGGTGGCGCTGACCTGGGTGCTGCTGATCCCGCTCGATTATCTGTGGTGGGTGGCGCTGGGCGAACTGTCGTTGCCCAGCTTCCTTCTATAGACTTTCTGTTATAGGGACCGGTCATTTCATGCCGCTCAATCTCATCAAGCTGTGCGTCGGCATCGACGAGCTTGCGGAACTGCGCGACTGGCAGGCCCAGCGTCTGGCGCGCATGCGCGCCGCCAGTGAGACGCCGCAGCTGCGCCATGTGACGCGCAGCTGGCCGCGCCGGGCGGACGAGGTGCTGGAGGGCGGCTCGCTCTACTGGGTGATAAAGGGCATCATCCGGGCGCGCCAGCCGATAACCGGCTTCGAGGAGGTGCTGGACCCGCAGGAAGGCATCCGGCGCTGCGCCATCCTGCTGGCCGAGGAGCTGGTGGAGACCGAGGCACGGCCCTGCCGCGCCTTCCAGGGCTGGCGCTATCTGGAGGCGAAGGACGCGCCGGCCGACCGCAAGGGGGGCGGCGACAGCGACCTGCCGGCAGAGATGGAGGCCGAACTCCGCGCGCTCGGTATTCTGTAGCCCTATTTGGAGGAATGCTTGTAGGGCGAGACGGTGAAATCGACGATGCTGGAGCTGCTGCCGCTCGGCTGCAGGGTGATCGTCGCGATCCGGCCGCCGCGCGAATAGGTCATGGTGGTGACCGAGGAGCGCACCACGGTGATGCGCTCCCAGCTGAAATTCGGCATTTCGCGCTCGTAGAAGGAATACATCTCGGTCAGCGGATAGCTGGTGGTCAGCGCCAGGCGCCCGATCCAGCCATCCTCCGCCCCCAGGATGATGGTCTTGTCCAGATCCATGCGCGCATTCGCCGGCACCGGCACATCGCTGAACTGGGAGAAGGCCGGCGGCGGGGTCGGGCTGCCATTCTTGCTGTCGCCGGAGGTTGGCGCCGAGGTCCGCACCGTCTTGCTGCCGCCGCCCAGCGTATCGAGGGTGCAGCCCGAAAGGGCGGTGCCAAGGGTGAAAAGAGACAGGGCGAAAATGGTGCCGATGGGGCGACTGGCGGCACGGCTGGCGAAAAGGGCGGTCGGAAGGCGCATGCGTTTTGATCTCCTGCTCTTGCGGCCGGGCCACAATCCTGTTCGCTGGTTCGATGCGGCCTACTATACACCGTGGGTCGGCCATCATCATGCCTCAAATTGTAGAGAATTTTTCCCGGTGTAAAGAAAATGAAAATTGAGTCTGGACAAGCCGGACCAGCCTCTCTATATCTCCGCCCGCCACGGCGATGGCGGCCTTCTCGAAAGGGCGCTGCCGGGGTGGGAGAGAAAAAAAACGCTTGCGCGATCAGGCATCTCTCTCTAAGGTCACTTCTCCGCTGCGGCGCAAGCTGCCTCGCGGAAAACGCCATCACAAATCGCTTCGGTGCGGCCGGCGCCTAATTTGCCGGGGGTGATGGTGTCGCTCATTGACAAGTGAATATTCTGAGAAGGGATGCGTGGGCGGCGGCCTGTATGAGCTTAGCTGTCTGTCGTATCCTGGAAGATGATGTTTCTGGTTGGGTTTCGGCCTGGCTGGGAATGTCAGCTCTAT